>CAZJGV010000007.1:0-36550 GCA_964545615.1 uncultured Pelotomaculum sp. | reverse complement strand
CCACAACCAGGCCCCTGCCCTTTAGTGCCAGGGGTTGGGCTTTAGAATAGTAGTAACAAAGCGGCAGTCGCTCCTTGCGCATGATATTCATAACATCAGCCCAGGCCTGCTGTACCTTTTCCAGCGAAACCTCAGCTTCCTGCGGGCCGGCCTCTTCCGCTACCGGGTCTTGTTCCTGGGTCCGGGACAGATCATTATTTCCCCTCCCCGGCGAGGCAGCCGGATCAGGGCTGCCAGCCCCGGAGAGATCAGTTTTCCCATCAGGAACAGCCTTTTTTGCAGCTCTGGGCGAAACCGTCCGGCTTTCTGTCTGTAAAAGCCCGCTGTCACGGGCAGCCGTCCGTGTTTTCACCTCCACGCCTGCCAGGTCGCCCAATGTTTTAAGTTTTTCTTCGACCGCTGCCAGCCTGGCCGACAAAGAACCCGTGTCTAAACGGGCCTCGCCGCTGCAGGACTTGACCAAAGCCAACTCCAGGACGATTACCGGCATAGCGCTCCATTTCATATTCTGCTCCGCCTCAGCCATGATTTCCACCGCACGGACCAGGCCTGTCCTGGAAAAGCCTGCCGCCATAGCCGCCATTTGAGCGGACTCCCCCCAGGCCTCTTCCACCGAAGAATTTGGAGCAATCTTTTCCAGGAGCAGCGCCCGCAGGTAACCGGCCAACTCCCTGGCAAAAAGGCGCAGATCCTTCCCTTCACCTGTAAGTTCGGCCACCAGTCGCAAAGCCTGGCCTGTCTCCCCGGCGCACAGGTGTCCGGCCATCCTGTTTAAAGCGTCAATCCTGACCGTTCCTAAAATATTGTGAACATCCCCGGCCGTCACCTTCATTTCCCCAAAAGCAGCGCTCTGGTCCAGGATGCTAAGAGCGTCCCTGAGGCCCCCCTCGGCGGCCCTGGCAATCAACCTCAAGGCTTCCTCCTCCACCTGCAGATTAGCTCCGGCGGCTACCTCTTTCAATCGCTTGATAATATCGGCAGGAAGTATACGTCTGAAATCAAAACGCTGGCAGCGTGACAGTATGGTCAGCGGCACCTTGTGCGGCTCCGTGGTAGCCAGGATTAAAACCGCGTGCCGGGGGGGCTCCTCCAGGGTCTTTAAAAGAGCGTTGAAGGCTTCATTGGTAAGCATATGCACTTCATCTATAATATACACTCTGAAGCTCCCCATGGTGGGAGCAAACTTGATTTTCTCTCTCAAATCTCTGATTTCGTCGATACCGCGGTTGGAAGCGGCGTCTATTTCAATCACATCAACGGAAAGCCCCTCACCGATGTTCTTACAGCTTTCACAGCGGTTACAGGGTTCAGGGCCTTCGCGTCCGGCGCAGTTCAACGCTTTGGCCAGCACCTTGGCCGTGGTTGTCTTGCCGGTGCCGCGGGTGCCGCAAAAAAGATAGGCGTGTCCGGTCCTGCCGGACTCCACGGCATTTTTCAGGGTCCGGGTGATATGTTCCTGCCCGATAATTTCTCCGAATATGCGGGGCCGCCATTCCCTGTATAAAGCCAGATAAGTCATAGGGGATTCCTTTCTACCACACCTACACTATATTTTATCTATATAGTTCGTCGATCAATACACATTTCCTGTTTAAATGTTGCTTGTTTGCGCAAACAAAAATAAAAGCGTGACCTCAGGGAGGATCACGCTTTTTTACTCTATCGCCCCGTAATTCCTGATTTTCACGTGAGCATTAACATTAATATCCGACCCGGCAAAGAGCCGGTCCCAATCCAGAAGCTCTATTTCTTTCCCGTACCTGGCCCTGGCTGCAGCCCCAATGTTCAGCGCGTCCACCCGGTAATCATTTTGCAAATAGGCCAGGACTTCCCCGCACCTGGATACAATATAGTCCTGGGCGCCCTCTTTTGTTAATTGAAACCTCTCCAGGTTCTCATTAAACATGTAATTCTTTTGCACTTCAATGATGTCTGCAATCAGAAAAATATCGATGTTAATGTAAGCCTTATCTTCTGTGAGATCCACATCCACCTTCCGCGAGTTGGCGCCGGAAAGAGTTACATACACATCTTCCGTACCCGGCTGGAGGTAGGTAATGACCCCGTTACCCTTTTCCCCCCGCAAAAGGGTCAGGTATTTCATTTGATTCTGATCAAACTTACCCACCATCCGGTCCTTTTTAAAAACAGCCAGCCCGCTGATCTCCACGTTGTCCTCCCCCCTTTTTGCCAGCACAGGCAAAACCGGGTTGCGCCCGTAATTAAGCACATCTTTGCGGAAATCTGCCAGTGTGACCCTGGGCACAAAATTCTGTTCAGGTATTTCCTCCAACAGGCTGTTAATGGTTTCACCAATATTAACAGTCGTTTTTGGCTTTAATACGTCCCCGGCGTTCCCTTCGACTACCGCCAGATTGTCCTGATAGCTCAGGAACGGGTTCCGGTAGAGGACTTCCAGCGTATCACTCAGCCCTTGTCTGGCGAGGCTCTCGCCTAAGAGGGTCGACTTTATTTCGGTAACTGTTACCGTACTGTACCGGTTTGCTCTTACCGCCCGGGCGTCCCCGACGGTTTTACCGGCAGCTTTAATGATCCGGGATTTTTCTTTTGCGTCTTTATCCATTACCGGTGTCAGGAAAGAAATCATAATCTGGTCTTGTTCCTTGGTCTTTTCCTCCTCCCTGATCAGATCGTGGGCTGATACAATCGCGATTTCTGTTTTTCCCAGGTCCCTTGCGTCCCAACAACCGCTTGAAAAAAGAGCCAAAAGGATTGTTATGGCTAAAACAATTTCCTTCATGATTCTTTGACTCCCCGCATGGCAGATACAGACCACAGGGCGACCGGCAGGCCGAGCATCATAAAGACTCCGGCGATAGTGACCGGGTACGTGTAAAGGGCAGCATTCGCTGTGTTCTGGAAGAAAAGTGAGATGGCAAGCGCTAAAACAGCAAGTGACCAGATGATATAGACATGAGATTTTTCTTTGATCCCGGCAGCCCTGGCGATAGTGTGTTTAGCCATGTAAAGGTAGTTGGACGAAGACCGGATAGCCAGCCACGACCAGAAAATGACGATAAAGAACTCCGCCCTTTCCACCAAAGGAAGCTGGTAGGACTTAATCAGGGCTAAAAAGTCCCAGACAAAAAGACTGGTCATCGTCCCGGAAAAGTTCATGAGCACCACGATAGCGAAAGCAGTATATGTAAAGGCGTTAAAGGCGATAGCCCAAAACCCGGCTTTAAACACTTCCTTCTTGTTCTGGATAAAGGGGTAAATGACAAGCAGGATCTCCGGCCCAAGGTAGGCGAAAGAAGCGCCCGCAAAGCCGCTCATAATGTTTTTCAGACCCATGTCACCGACCGGCAGCAGGTTCTGGTAGGAGGCTTTTGAAAAGCCGTAAATTATCAGAATCCATAATAACTGTACCATGTACTGAGTAAGTTCGCTTAGCCAGGCAATTGCCCTGATGTCCCTTGAGAAAATATAGGTTACGGTTAAAACTATGACCAATGACAGCACCCAGCCCGGCGTTTTTAAAAGCAGATAGGTGTTTAAAACGTCGACAAACAGCCTTACTACCAGGCCGGCGTACACAACCGTGTAAAGCACAAAGGCAAAGGAGATTATTTTACCTGGAACAACACCGCAAATTTTTTCGCTGTATTCCGCCAGGGTAAGGCCGGGAAAACGAGCGCACAGTTTATTGATGACAAATAAACTGGCAAAAGCCAGCGAAGAGCAGAGCAAAATGGACAGCCAGGCGTCACGCCCGGAGTATTCCACCGTCCTTCTGGTTAGCTGGAGCAAGGTCACTTCCTGCATGGCTGCAATTAAAAGAAAGGCAAAATTTTTACTGGTAAGTTTGTATTTGTAGCTGTCGCTCATTTTTTATGATGCTCCTGGGGCGAGTCATCAATTCTTCTTTCTTTCTGATGAGGAAGGGAAACCGGCCTTCTTTTCATCCGCCAGACATGGGACAAGACGACTGAGTCCCCGATATCCCTGTAGCGGGTGGGGGCCAACGGCGCCATGTAGGGGACGCCGAAACTCTCCATGGAAGCCTGGTGAGCCAGAAGAAGGATGATCCCCACCGACATGCCGAAAGCCCCGAACACTGCGGACAGGAACATCAAGGGGAACTTGACCAGCCTGATGTTCAGCTGGGCGCTGTAATTGGGAATGACGAAAGAGGCAACAGCGGAAACCGTAACAACAATGATAATCAGGGGACTTACAATATTAGCGCTCACAATGGCCTGACCCAGAATGACGCCGCCCACAACACCCATGGGCTGGCCAAGAGGAGTTGGCAGCCTTAAGCCCGCCTCCCGCAGCATTTCAATGATAATTTCCATAAGCAGGGCCTCCACGATGGGGGAAAACGGCACTTCCCGCCGGGACTCCGCTATGGACAGCAGCAGCCTGAAAGGTATTAACTCGTGGTGGTAGGTTACCAGCGCGATATAGGTGGGTGTAAGAGTAATGGCCAGCACAAGCGCCACAAACCGCAAAACCCGGATGAAATTACCCACCCAGAAACGGTCAAAATAGTCTTCCACACCTTGCATAAACTGTACGAATAACGCCGGCACCACGAGTACGTACGGCGTGCCGGCCAGCATAATGGCGACCCGTCCCTCCAAGAGATCGGCAACAACCTTGTTTAGTTTTTCCGTCCCGTAGGCCTGGGGAAACAGACTCCAGGGGTGATCCTCAATATGGTTTTCAATGATTCCTGTGGCCAGAACATCATCTGTTTTAATGTTCTCCAGCCTGTGGCGGACCTCTTTAACTATATCCGGGCTGGCGATATCTTTCAGGTATAGAAGCGCCACCTTGCTGACCGCCAGTTTCCCGACTGTGAAATACTCCACCGCCAGCGAGGGTGTGTTAAGTGTTTTCCTTACCAGGGAAATATTAACCTCAATATCCTCAATGAACCCCATCCTGGATCCCCGGGTGGTTCTCTCCGTAGGAGGTTCTTGAACAGACCTCTTTTCCACGCCCCTGGTATCGAAAACATAGATGTCAGGCGAGCCGTCCCGCAACAATACGGCATACCCTTTTAAAACCTTGCCGGCAGCCGTGTTTATGTCGGCTGTAATAGAAAGGCGGCCTACGGGAATTTGGGCAGAGGTAATCACCCCCCGCTGAATCTGCGGGAGGTGGGCCAGTATGTCCCGGCTGATGATATTCTCATTGACAAGTCCGCTTACATAAACGAGGCAGAGTTCCTTTGAATATCTTCTGAATACAAATAAATGACTTTCCCCCATCACCTCTTTTAACCTGGCCAGGTCTATTTCCAATTTGCCCGAAGAGAACGCAGAGCTTTTATCTTCACCATATGGCTTTTTCTTAAAATTACGTTTTTGGGGCGGCCTCCGGAACATAACAGCACCTTTTTCTCCTATTTTTGTTACTGTGCCCAGTTTTCATACATCTTATGATATCCCCGCCTTCCACTCCAATGATTAGCAATTTACCTGCTACCCCCCATAAACAGAAAACTGCCCCCGGTAAAACCGGGGGCAGTTTGCAAAATTATGCCGCGCACCTGCCTTTGAATATTAACTTCCGGGCGATAAACCCGCAGGTAGCTCGGACCAGGCACCCTCGCGGCACCCGGAGTATTTCCCTTAGTGCTGCTTCCGTCAAGATCTGACACGGTTCAGGAAGCTCCGTCGCACGAGACCCAATCGTCTACGCCCCTTACGGGAGCCGGACCCCACAAGCTAAACCCTGGGGCAGGAATTCGACCCCGCTGCAGCGGTTTGCGGGTACAGGGCACCGCTACCTCCCCGTCTAGCACGGCATAGCTGTCAAAGATTGGGGACATTCCTCATCGGTAAAGGAACACCCAAAATAGAGGTGTGTCCCCGTTCCTTTTTGGCGGAGAGACAGGGATTCGAACCCTGGAGACAGTTACCCGTCCACACGCTCTCCAGGCGTGCGCCTTCATCCACTCGGCCATCTCTCCGTGCACTACGTAAAGAATATTATACATTTATTTCGGTTTTACTGCAAGCGCAACTCCGACTAAACATATAGACAGGATTAACAGGATTAACCTCGAAAATCTCCAAAAGTTTTCAGCTTGACTCGCCCTTGATCATTAGAATTACTTCTTCCGCAGTCTCCGCTGACTTCAGCAAACCATTAACCCGGTAAAAATCAAACAGCTTGCCGGTATTAAAATTCAGCAGTATAACTTTTTTGCGGCTTTTTAAAGCAAGCGCTATCTCTGAAACCGTTCCTGCTTTACCTGGCAGCGCCACGATGATATCGCTGGAAAGGACATTCAGGTAATTCCGCCCGTCCCCCATCCCGGTCGCTATAACAATATCGATATAGGAAGAGGTCCCCTGGCTGCTGCTGTCCGGCGAAATGCCCACAGTCAGCCCGCCGTTATCCCTGGCCCCTTTAGCCGACGCCTCCATTACACCTGCCGGTCTGCCTCCATTGAGCAGCACCCATCCTTCTCTGGCGATCAACGCCCCCAACTGGTACGCCAGCGCCAGGTTCTCCGGTGAGATATTATCCCCGCCGCCCATTACCCCAACCACAAATTTACGAATACGATCATCCCCATGATTAGATGAATTTTTGCATCCAAACCTCATCGAAATCCTTACCGAACTTTTTCCCTATACGCACAAGCCTGCCACATTCTCTAAAACCATTTTTCTTATGAAAACTAATACTTTTTTCATTTAAAGAGGAAATACTTGCCAGCAGGTTATCCTTACCTTTTTCCCTGGCCCCTTCAATTAGCTTGCTTAAAATTTTTGTCCCTAGTCCCCTGCCCGTGTGCATTGGTAAAATAAAATATGTTAGTTCCGCTGTTCGCCTGAATGTTTCCATAATATGATAAGGGCGCAGAAGACCAAAACCTGCCAACTCTCCCCCGCTTGTCACTACTACATAAAAAGGAAACCCTCCTGTCATTTGCTTTAATCTTTCAAAAAAACCAGATCCCACTTTTTTTTCGGAGTAGGCCGCAAAGCTGTTTTCAATAAAGTAATTAAAAACACTTATTACAGACTGACTGTCTTCTGCTCTAACATTTCTAATAGTATAACTCAATAAACTCCCCCTCCACTTACTAAATTGCATGCATAAAAGCTGTTAGCCCTTGGCTGGTCCGGCGCCGCCTCCATCAGTAAAATAGGTTTTACCGGCCTCTTCTTCTTTTTCTTCGTCCCGCTGATAAAACACCCGCTTGGGATAGGGGATTTCGATGCCAGCCCGGTCCAGGGCGTATTTAAATCGCCTGCGCAGTTCCCGTTCAACAGCCCAATATTTGTCTGGCAGGGTAGGCGCTACAGCGCGGATAATTACCGATGAGTCAGCTAATTCAGTAACACCATGCACCTTCGGCATATCAACAATAGCTTCTATTTCCTGGAAGGCTGCTTCGCACTCCGTTTTCAAAACCGAGATCGCCCGGTCAATGTCCTCTTCGTAAGCGATACCCACCGTAACAAGGGCCAGCATTGGTCCCCTGTTATAATTGGTCACCCGGGTAATTTGCCCGTTGGGTATAATATTTAGCTGGCCGGTCCACTGGCGTATTTTACAAGTGCGCAGTCCGATTTCTTCAACGGTGCCGATTACCCCGTCGGTTTCCACAAAATCACCCACGCTAAACTGATCCTCAAACAATATGAAAAACCCGCTAATCACATCTTTGACCAGGTTTTGGGCGCCAAAGCCCACCGCCAGGCCTAAAATTCCGGCGCTGGCCAGGATGGCGCTGGTGTTAACGTTGAAAATCTGCAGTACCATAAGACCGGCTATAAAAAAGACGAGATATGTAATCGCGTTGCGCAGCAGTATTTCCAACGTCTGTGCCCTGCGGTTTGCAGTAGAATTTTCATTGTTTTCCCGTTTATCAAAAACCTGCTTTACTGCCAGTTGGCTAAAATTTATAACCAGCTTGGCCCCAACCATTATACCAATAATCTTTAGCGCTTTGACACCCAGTGATTTCAACTCGTCAGGTGAAATGATTTTAAAGTTGAATATATCCAGGATAATGATGGCCGCAATAAAATAACCTCCGTAGAGGAGTAATGTCTGTAATAATATACGAATTGAGCGGATAAAGCTGTCGGAAAACAAGCCCTTCTCTGTCTGGGAGCCATTTTGTTTATTGCCGTCCCGCCCGCTTTCACCAAGCACCCGGTTTAAAAAGCTATAAAGTATCTTTATAAGAATATAAGTTACGGCTAATACAATTCCCGTTAAGATCAGGTCACTTAAAAAAATTTGAATGTAATCGGGCGCCAACCATTCCTTAATCCTGGAAAAAGACACTTCCAGTTGCTTTTCAAAAATTGTTACCACCTCACAAAAAGACACAGGATTATTGCCGGTTATTATAACATAAATTTTTGCGGTTTCCCATATGGACCTGCGCTTCCCGTGCTTAATTATCTAATACCAGAAGGAAAAAATCCAAAAAAATAGCATTAAAAGGTAATCCGTCAAAAAACCATGGTTGAACTTGTTTAAAACACTTTACATCCAATATGCTGAGCTTTTCGGCCCTTTTGTAATATTGCAACTGACAACTTTGCATGATATAATAAGTTGCAGTAAAATTATAACAACAATCGCCTCTTTTTTAAACGCTTAATTCTTATACTAAGAAGCGGGGGACCCATTTATTTTCCGGGGTGAATCTTTTTTGAGAAGTGAGACGTGAGAAGTGGGACGTGAGAATAGAAGGAATCCTAGTTTGCCGGATTCCAACGAAGAATCTCACCTCTAACATATCGCCTCTTACCTCTAAAAGAGTAGGGCTACCCTTAGTCCGAATCCGTCAGCTAACCTCGTAGGCGTACAAGGGAAGAATTGGGCTTGTTTATCTGTTGGCCGGATCCTTCCGGTCATTTTGTTTTTCTTAATTCTTCCTTTTTATTCATATTTAGCAACTAACTACCAGGCGGTTGTCCAAAAAAATAAATGGGAGGTGTTAAACAATATTGAATGCAAAAATTCTACCGCTTAAATTAAAAGAGCATGAAGACTGGTCGGATTGGCGCTGGCAAATGCGGCACCGGGTACAATCAGTGCAAGAACTGTCCGGATACATTGACTTAACTGATGAAGAAAACCAGAGTATTCAAATGGCCAGTAATGTTTTTCCTATGGCTATTACTCCTTATTACGCATCGTTAATCAACCGGGAAGATCCCATGTGCCCAATTCGCAGGCAGTGTATTCCAAGCCCTCAAGAGCTGATCGAAGGACACGGCGATATGGATGACCCCCTGCACGAGGACTCGGATTCCCCTGTACCGGGACTGACCCACCGCTATCCTGACCGGGTGCTGCTGCTGGCAACCAATGAGTGTTCCATGTACTGCCGTCACTGCACCCGCAAACGCAAAGTGGGCGACAGCAACACATGTACTACTGATAGGGATATTGAGCGGGGCATTGATTACATTAAAAGCCACTCCGAAATACGTGATGTCCTGCTGTCGGGAGGAGATCCCTTTATCCTTTCCAGCGCCCAACTGGAACGAATCATCCGTAAAGTGAGAGAAATACCGCATGTACAGGTAATCCGCATCGGGACCCGCACCCCGGTAGTAATGCCTCAGCGTATAACTGACGAACTGGTCAAGATGCTCAAAAAGTATCACCCGGTCTGGGTAAACACTCATTTCAACCACCCGCGTGAATTCACACCCGATTCTGTACGCGCCCTGGCGAAGCTGGCCGATGCCGGTATCCCTCTGGGTAACCAGACGGTTTTATTGAGGGGGGTCAACGACTGCCGTACGATTATAAAGAAACTGGTGCACCTCCTGGTAAAAAACCGTGTGCGTCCGTATTATCTCTATCAGTGTGATTTATCCCGGGGTATTGAACATTTCCGCACCCCTGTAGCCAAAGGCATAGAAATCATGGAGTCTTTAATCGGCCACACTTCCGGCTTTGCCGTTCCCACTTATGTAGTGGACGCGCCTGGAGGAGGCGGCAAAATTCCGGTTCTGCCCAATTATCAGCTGTCTATGACCAACACCAAAACCGTATTGCGCAACTACGAAGGTGTCATATGTGTCTACGAGGAACCCAAAAACCTTGATTCCGTATGTCCCCCCGCTTGTTTAATCTGCAAGGACAGTGCGAAGCATGAACCTGTCGGCCTGCAAAAGCTGTTTGATCCATACAAACGGATAATCAGCCTGATACCGGAAGGAAACCGTCGCAAAGCCCGCCATACCATACGCAAAAGTGATGCGCATGGCTGTTGAAATGAAAAACGTTGAACAGATGGGTCAAGATCAATGGGATATCATAAAAGGTCGCAATTTCAACAGTCACATTCTGGTTTCACCATTCAACCGGCGGATAACTGTTTATGAATTTGAGCTGAAAAATGAATATGGCGCGGCAGAGATGATCCGGGCTCTTGTGGAAAAAGCCGGGGCACATAACCTCGACAAAATATGGCTCAAGTCCGGCGCCAGGTGGAAGCAGGCCTTTTTAAGCGCTGGTATGAAGCTGGAGGCATCTATTCCCGGATACTACAAGGGTGAGGAGCCTGCTCTGGTCCTGGCCGTCTATCTAAGCGCCGGGAGGCAAACCCCTTCAAACAGCAGAGGCGCCGGGCAGGCAAAAGAATTAATCTCCAGCTTTAAGACAAGGTCGGAAATACGCGCGCTGCCGGCAGGGATAACTTTAAAATGGGGGCAGCCGGAACACTGCCCGGCCCTGGCCAGGTTATACGGCAGGGTTTTCTCCACCTATCCTTTTCCGGTTTCCGACCCGGATTATCTCAAGCTTACGATGGATCAAGGCGCCTGTTATATAACGGCCTGGCGCCATGAGGAACTGATAGCCGCAGCTTCAGCAGAGGTAAACCGGACCCACCAAAACGCTGAGATGACTGACTTTGCGACTATGTCCAGGTGGAGAGGATACGGCCTGGCGAGTTGTCTCCTGACTAAGATGGAGGCACGGCTGCAAAGTGAAGCGCACCGGTGTCTGTACACCATCGCCCGCAGCAGTTCAACAGGCATGAACAAGGTGTTCGCCGGCGCCGGATATAGCTTTGCCGGAGTATTAATCAACAACTGTAATATCGGTGGAGGTTTTGAGGACATGAACGTTTGGTCTAAAGTACTTGCATAAACCGCAGTTCAGACGAAGTTAAGGGTGTTAAAGGAAGGCGGCAGTCAAGAAAAATACATGTTAGGAGGAGGATTTTTTTGACAAGAAAAGCCCTGTTATACGTGGTTATGGTGGCCGTACTGGTGTTTACCGCAGCTGGTTGCGGTTCTAAAAAAAGTGAAAACACAGCGGGGGATCAGGTCAAAAAAGATTTCAGCTGGGCTTGTTCCGGCCAATACCGCCCGTTTAATTATTACGACGAAAGCAACAACCTGACCGGCTTCGACGTGGAAATCGGCAAGGCCCTGTGCGAAAAAATGGGCATGGAGCCAAAACCGGTAACGACGCAGTGGGACAGCCTGATCCCCGGACTTCAGGCCAAGCGCTACGACGCCATCCTCGGCAGCATGACCATCAAAGCGGATCGTTTAGAACAAGCTGATTTCTCGGATCCTTATTATGTATCAGGAGCCCAGCTTTTCGTTTATAAAGATTCCGGCATCAAGAGCGCGGCTGATCTGAAAAAGGACACCAAGATCGGTGTGCTTACCACCAGCACTTATAACGATGAAGCAAGGAAGTATTCAGAAAACATCGTGAACTACCAGAGCGATGAGACCGCTCTGCGTGACCTCAACGCCGGTCGCTCGCAGGCTGTCATTACTGACCGCTTTGTCGGCAAACTGGCAATAAGTGAGACCGGATTGGAAAACATCGAAATGGTCGGAGACCTCCTGTTCGTTGAAAAAGTCGGTATTGCCTTCCGCCAGGACGATGACACCCTCAGGGAAAAGGTGAACGAAGCACTTAAAGAAATCAAGGAAGACGGTACTTATCTGCAAATCAGCAACAAGTATTTTGGCCAGGATATAAGCAAATAAACGGTTTTAAGCAGGGGGTGCACGCTTGCGGTTCTTAACCGATCTGATTACCTACGGGCCATTCTTTGTCAAGGCTATGCAGGTGACGGTAATGCTGACAGCCGCTTCTATGGCGATAGGCATGGCCATCGGCCTGTTCCTGGCCCTGCTCAAAATTTCCAGGCGAAAACTTTTAAACCGGCTGGCAGACCTGTATATCGGGTTGATCAGGGGCACACCCCTTATTCTTCAAATCTTTTTCTTTTATTTCGGCCTGGTCGAGATTTTTGACTTCGGTCAGTTCTGGTCAGCCTCAATTGCCCTGGCGGTACACAGCGGCGCCTATATCGCGGAAATATTCCGCGCGGGCATCCAGTCCATAGATCGCGGCCAGATGGAAGCGGCCCGCTCACTGGGCATGAGCTACCCGCTGGCCATGCGCCGCATCATTCTGCCCCAGGCTTTCAAGCGTGTAATCCCGCCTTTGGGCAACCAGTTCATCATAGGTCTGAAGGATTCTTCTCTGGCAGCATTCATTGCCATGGACGAACTCTTTCATCTCTCGCAGCGGTTTGCCGCTTCGACCTTCCGGTCAATGGAATTTTACGCTATGGGCGGACTCTACTACCTGTTTTTGGTTACTATTTTCACTTTAGCCGTTAATGCCCTGGAACGCCGCCTGAGCGTGGATAAGAACTAAGGAGGTGTCTTTACCGTTGATCAGGATCAAAAACCTTAACAAATATTTTGGCTCCCTGCACGTACTCCGGGACGTTAATCTGCACGTGGCGAAAAGCGATGTGGTTGTTGTCATCGGCGCCAGCGGCTCGGGTAAAAGCACTCTCCTCCGCTGTATAAATTTCCTGGAAGAACCCAGCAGCGGGGAGATATGGATTGAAGATAAAAAAGTGGACCGGCAAAAAAAAGATGATCTTAATATCCTTCGCCGGGATGTGGGGATGGTATTTCAGCTCTTTAACCTGTTCCCGCATTTTACCGTACTGGAAAACATCATGGAAGCGCCTGTTCAGGTGCGCCGGGTGGATAAACAGAAAGCTTATGAAGACGCTATGGCCTTGCTGGAGAAAGTAGGCCTTACTGACAAGGCCGGTACCTACCCGTCTCAACTTTCAGGCGGCCAGAAGCAGCGGGTGGCCATTGCCCGCGCCCTGGCCATGCAGCCCGGGGTAATGCTGTTTGATGAACCCACTTCAGCCCTTGACCCGGAACTGGTGGGAGAGGTGCTGGCGGTAATGAAGCAGCTGGCCGCCGAAGGCATGACTATGATCGTGGTATCCCACGAAATGGCCTTTGCCAGGGAGGTTGGTGACTGGTTGGTTTACATGGATGAAGGTAAAATCGTGGAGGTCGGCCGGCCGGAACAGGTTTTCGAGGATCCCCGTCACGAACGGACAAAAACTTTTCTCAGCAGGGTTAGAGACCCCAACAGTTTCCGGGGGAAGGGGCGCAAGTCCCTGCTGCCCCGGACCATTGCCGGGAAAACCAGGGAACTGGCGGCAGGCGTGGGCTGATCCCACTATGATTAGTCGCCCCGGTATCAACACTGCCGGGGCTTTCTTTTAATAATTTTTTCGTGTTCTTCGGCTACTTCCGGAAAGTAGTGGCTTATCAACTCCCTGACTCTCATTATTCTCTTTCTGACTTCCCTGCTGTAAAACAAGACCATTTCTCTAACCGGGGTTTCTCCCTTGATTATCAAGGCCAGGTTATTTATTTTTGCGGCTTCATCATGGTTCACTATCCAGCGGTACAACTCCATTAATTCATAAATAAGCTTCTTATGTTTAATCGGACTGAAAAAATTGTTGCGCAGCATTATTTCCAGGTTGTTCAAATCCACTCTAAAGACCCAAAAATCGTCTTCGACAAACAAGCCCTTCTCTCCCATACAATGCGTCTCATTCAAAAATTGAAGCAGGATTATTTCCTTAAATCTTTTTTCTTTATATTTATCGCTGGCCCTGAAAAGCGACCAGGTCAAAACACCACCCAGCAGCGCAATTATAACATGGTTATATTTAACAATACTTGTTAAAAAGTAATTGATTAACTCCAACACATCCACCTTTTATGTCAGCCGTTTAATAAAAACTATTAGCCATTATGCCCCCGCTTTTATTATAAATGCAACTAAATAATTACCCTGACTGCCATCAGTCCCATCTGCCTGATTAGCAGCAAAAAGTTTACCGCTCCCACAGCAGTCTCATATAAACCTGTAAAAAAATGAACCAGGGGAATCATTAAGATCCCCTGGTTCATTGGATTGTTCAAGGCACGTTTTTTAATATATCAGAAAGAACGGCTGCCAAACCTGCTTTTTCCTCTTGCGGACGGGTGACTGCCGGTGCGGGCGGAGCCTTTTTTGCCGCCGCCGCTCTGGGCGTATCTTCCCGGCGCGGGTTTTTTATACTTATCCTGCCTGACCCTGAGCGGCCGCTCCTCAGTCAGTGTCACCGGGGTCTGGTCGGATTCTTTGGTCAACACCTTTAACGCTGCTGCCAGAAGGGCAACCGCGTCATTCTCCTCCAGCAAACTCTCAGCCAACCCCTTATAGTTGCCTGTGTCCCCATTTTCCATGGCGAGCAGTAGTTTATCCACAGTCAGGCGCTGCTGCCCCTCAACAGCCTCTTTAATGGTCGGTATGGGCTTGCGCGCTATTTTCCCCCTGATCATATTTTCAATAAGCCTTAAGTGGTGGATCTCCCTGGACGTGACAAAGGTAACGGCCACACCTGTTTTACCGGCACGGCCGGTGCGGCCGACACGGTGGACATAGCCCTCCGGATCCTGGGGGATATCAAAGTTATAGATATGGGTCACATCGGAAATATCCAGGCCCCTGGCGGCAACGTCAGTGGCCACCAGCACCTCAACGGCGCCGTCTTTAAAGCGCCGCATCACCGTGTCCCGCTTGGACTGGGGGAGATCCCCATGCAGCGCTTCGGCTGAATAACCGCGTTTGTTCAAGGCCTCAAAAAGCTCGTCCACGCGGCGCTTGGTACGACCGAAGACAATGGAACGGTCGGGCGACTGGATATCCAGCAGGCGGCAAAAGACATCGAATTTCTGTCTCTCCTCGACTTCAATGTAGCTTTGTTCAGTGTTGGCGACGGTTACCTGTTTGCCCTCAATCCTGATTACCTCCGGATTTTTCATGAACCGACGCGCCAGGGTCTGGATCGGAGCGGGCATGGTAGCAGAAAAAAGCAAGGTCTGGCGTTCCCCGGGAACTTCCGTGAGGATGGTCTCAATATCCTCAATAAAACCCATATTCAGCATTTCGTCTGCCTCATCTAAAACCACCATGCTGACCTGGTGCAGGCGGACGGTCTTGCGCCTCATGTGGTCCATCAGACGGCCAGGTGTACCCACGATAATGTGGGGCCTGTTCTTGAGCGCCCTGATCTGACGGAGGATCTCCTGGCCGCCGTAGATCGGCAGCGCACGGATCCCCTTAAACTGACCAATTCTGTTTAGTTCCTCAGCAACCTGGATGGCCAGTTCACGGGTGGGTGTCAAGACCATCCCCTGGATGTGGTCGCTTCCCACGTCAAAATACTCTATCATCGGAATACCAAAGGCCGCTGTCTTACCGGTCCCGGTATGAGCCTGCCCGATCAGGTCTTTGCCTTGCAAACCCAGCGGCACAGCCTGCTCTTGTATGGGCGTCGCTTCCTCAAAGCCCATGTTGTTGAGGGACCGGAGCACCGGTTCGGTTAAGTTAAAATCATTGAATGTTGTCATTACTCTTTCTTCTCCTTTACTACCTGGAATGGTTACCTATATCATACCCATCTTGTTTCTTCCCTTTACCTTCAGCCTTAAGAAAGCCCTAAAACATGTTATTATTTATATAAAAGAGCAAAGGGGCAATCGCTAATCAAAGCGATAACCCCTTTAATGTCAAAGCTTTTGGTGGCAGAGAAAATAATTGGGCTTAAAGAAAACAAACTTTATTATACACTGTTTCCATTTAATGTGCAACATTTATTTTGCTTTTTGCCAACCCCAGCTTAAAAATAACCGCCCTAATATTGAAATAATCCACCTCGTCAGGCAGCGCGTCTTTGAGCGGTTTAAGTTTTGCTGATCCCAGTTCTTTAATTTTTTCAACTATTAACAACTCGTACTGCGGATTGATAAAGTCATTCCAATCGATATCAAGACCCTCCTGCCCGCAGCGGATGATATGGTCCTGGATGGTAATAATTTTCAGTTTTCTTAAACGGGCAATTTCATCTATGGACCGGCCTTCTTTATATATGTTATAAGTGACCACATGGCTTGCTGTTTTGTCTTCCTGCTTTTTCTCCGGCTGCGCGGGCTCTGGCTGGTTTTGCGTTATGTCCCCGGTATAATCGCGCAGCGCCTCTAAGAACAGGCAGCCGTAATTTTTCAGCCTGGCCTCACCCACACCTTTGATGGCCAGCAGGGCGGCAGCATCCGCCGGCAGGCTTTCACACATTTCCCGCAGGGTACTGTCGGGGAAAATGACATAAGGCGGCACCTGTTCTTTCTGCGCGATTTCCCGGCGCAGCCGGCGCAGTCGGTCAAACAGCGACTGGTCGACGGTTTCCTGGCGCTTTTTCACCCGCATCTGATGAAAAACCTTTTGTTCTCCTTTCAACACCAGGGCCGCCCCGGGTAAAAGCCTGGCCACCGGGTACTGTCCTTCCGTCAGGCCGAGATACCCTTCGGCAATCAATACTTTAATCAAATGCTGGATTTCTTTTTCCGGATAATCACGCAGCAAGCCGTAAGAAGATAGCTTATCAAAACCGTACTGCAACACCTTTTTATTTTTTGAGCCTTTCAGCACACTCGCGATCATCGTAACACCAAACTGCTCCCTCATCCGCCAGACGCATGATAATATTTTTTGAGCCTCCACAGTAATATCCACAAACTCACCATCGTTATTGCAATTACTGCAGTTGGCGCAGTTTTCCGGTGCGTCCGCCTGCCCGAAATACTGCAGTATTTCGCCGCGCAGGCACCTGGATGTATGGCAATAATCAACCATTAACTGGAGCTTCTTATATTCACTATCCCTTCTTTCCGGAGCAGGTATGGAACTTTCAATTAAGAATCTTTGAATCTGGACATCCTGAGGGCTGAAAAGCAGGATGCATTCAGCGGGCTCGTCATCCCTCCCCGCGCGCCCGGCCTCCTGGTAATAAGCTTCCATGTTCTTGGGCATATGGTAGTGGATGACATAACGCACATTGGACTTGTCTATGCCCATCCCAAAAGCGTTGGTGGCCGCCATCACCCTGATGTCGTCGTAGATAAACCGCTCCTGGCTGAGTTCCCTTTCAGGCGCCGTCATTCCCGCGTGGTATTTGCCGGCGGCAAATCCTTTTTGCAGCAAGTAAGCGTGGAGTTGGTCAACCTCTTTCCTGGTGGCCGCGTAGATTATACCCGGCTTATCCCTGTTTTCCGCAAGGTAACGCCCCACAAAATCTCTTTTGTTTTCACCATTGACCACCGCAAAAAACAGGTTGACGCGGTCAAACCCGGTTATAAACACATTGGGCCGGTCCAGTGCCAGCTGGTTAACTATATCCCGGGTGACTTCAGTTGTGGCGGTAGCTGTAAAAGCCGCGACCACCGGGCGCCGGTTCAGTTTTTTAACAAAGGGGCTTATAGACAGGTAGGCAGGACGAAAATCGTGCCCCCACTGGGAAACACAGTGCGCCTCATCCACCGCCAGCAGGGTGATTTCCAACTCTTTTACCATGTCCGCAAACTGCTCACTCTCCAGACGTTCCGGAGCTACATAAATAATTTTGTACCTGCCCCGCCCAGCCTGTGCCAAAACTTCGGCCAATTCCCGGTAAGCCAGGGAGCTGTTGATAAACGCAGCCGGTATACCGAGGTTGCGCAGCGCGTCCACCTGGTCCTTCATCAGGGAAATCAGCGGTGAAATAACCAGCGTAGTACCGCCCAGCAACGCGGGTATCTGGTAACATATGGACTTCCCTCCCCCGGTAGGCATGATCCCGACAGTATCCCGGCCTTGCAAAATACTGCCGATGATTTGATCCTGGCCGGTCTTGAAGGAATGATAGCCAAAATGCTTTTTTAATAAATTAATTGCCTTCTGCAGCATATTAATACCTCATTTTTATTAGCCAAACATGCCGCTGTTGCGGCGACAGCAGAGGATAAAAATCATCGGATACAGGTTAAACATTGTATCATATTTGGCAGCGATTCCAAAGGGGACATTTTGTCCCCTTTCCGTTGGCGAATAAATTCGCACCATTTATAAAGGCAGCTCAGAATGTTATTTTCAAAAACTACATACACACCTTTATTCCACAAAAAAAAGACAAATCCTTCCATGGGCACAATGGTTTTAAGTGGCAAATCAATACTTGCATGGTTAATCCTGGGCATAAAACAGCCAGGCGCCAGAAGTTTTATGCCGGTGTTAAAAGGACTTGTTACGTTATAATCGAAATTCATAGATAATTACCCTCTTAAGAAAAGGTGATATTCATGTCCGAAGGATTAACAGATCTTTTTGACCAGATCTACCGTGAAAACCAGGCCAAGGTATACCGTTTGGCCCTGGTACTCACCGGCAATACGGGTGACGCCGAAGAAATAACCCAGGAGGCGTTTTTCCGGGCTTTCCGATCCTACCATACCTTTCATAAAGAAAGCTCATTTTTCACCTGGATCTACCGGATCACTCTCAACACTGCCAATGATTACCTGAAGCAAAGAGACAAGCTGCCGATCTACGCGCTTACCGAGGATTTAGGCTATTCCCTGGAGGATATAGTCGACTCCAACCCCGCCAATGACCCTGAAACCGAACTGCTCGCTATGGAAGCAAGATACAAGTGCCTGCACTGTCTGACGGAATGCCTGCCGGCCAAACAGCGTAACGTTTTTTGCCTGGCCATCACCATCGGCTTGCCTCATAAAATTGTCGCTGAAATTTTGGACTGCTCGATAAGTTCGGTCAAAACAACACTGCACCGGGCTAAGAAAAGATGGGCCGGTTACATGGAGGACAGGTGCCAGCTGATTAAAAAATCAAATCCCTGCAACTGCAAACAGTGGGTTCGTTTCGGCCTGTCCCAGGGCTGGATTTCCAAAGAGGCTTTAGCCAAACCCCGCCCCGCCATCAACCTGCAAGCCAAGGAAGAAATCGTCAAAATGCGGACTCTGCGTAACGCCTACCAGGACCTTTACCAGGAAACAGCCGGTGAATCTTTAGCGCATAGAATCAGGGAAGGCATAAAAAACCGGGAATGGGCTATTTTTTCTTGATGTTTTTGTAACCTTTAGCTCCTGTAACAGTCTAACTATTAGAATAAAAAAACGGGAGGCAGCTCACATGGAAAAGACAGATAATATCACATTGGCGGCGCCGTGCGGGATATACTGCGGCGTATGTGAGGCGTACAAGGCCAAGGACGACCCTGCTTTAATGGAGCGCATGAAGAATTCTAAAGCACTGAAAATAGAATTACTGCCCTGTCCGGGCTGCAGAACAGTCAGGGGTAAATGCCTGGCCGTGGACGGCACATGCGCAACTTACGCCTGTGTGACCGAACACGCTGTTGACTTCTGCTTCCAGTGCCCGGAATTCCCCTGCGCCAAACTGAACCCGGCGGCAGACAGGGCCGAAATCCTGCCCCACAATATAAAAGTGTTCAACCTGTGCTGCATCCAGCACCAGGGCCTGGCCAGGTTCGTGGAGAGAGCTCCCGACATCAAGCAACGGTATTACCGCGGCAAAATGGCTATCGGTAAAGGGCCGCAGCTGAAATAATCCCGCTTTTTGGGTAGCACGGATGTAAAATATATTGAAAAGAGAGGAAGGAGTAAATATGGAAAAGATAAGTAAAGATCCCTGTGTCCCGGACAAAAAGCTTGCCGCCGTTTGCGGGCTGTTTTGCCCTTCGTGCACCGTTTATATCGGCTCCCATGAAAACCCGGAAAGACTTGAAGGGATGGCCAAACGCTTTGGGCAGCCGGTTGATAACCTGCAGTGCAACGGCTGCCGCTCGGAAAAGCGTTCCTTTTATTGTGAGCATCTCTGCAAGATGTATAAATGCGCCGCTGAAAAAGGAATCGACTTTTGCGGAGAATGCACGGAATACCCGTGTGCCGACCTGAAAGCGTTTCAAGCAGAGATGCCGCACAGATTGGAATTATGGAAATCCCAGGAACGCATCAAAGAAGCCGGGTATGAAAAGTGGTTCCAGGAAATGGCCCGGCACTATTCCTGTACCGCCTGCGGCACTACCAATTCCACCTACGACATGGCCTGCTGGAAATGCGGCACAGCTCCAAGCTGTGCTTTTGTGGGAATGCATAAAGAAGAAATCATCCAGCAAATGGCTAAGAAAGAGTGATTAATAGGGGACATTCCCTGAAGGGGTGTGTCCCCTTTCCATGTGCTTCTCCTTTTTTGCATTTGGGCGTTTCCACTTCCGTAATCTTCAGGGTTTTAATACCTTCCAGCAGCGCCGCTTTCATTAACCCACTCCTTTGCTACTATAAAAACAAAAAAACCCACTCCTTAACTGGCGTGAATTTTCCATCTCCCCACCTAGACCAACCTAAACACGAGGCGGCATAGTTGTCCCAGGCAGGTCTCCTGACTCAGGTTCATCGCCTCCATGCCCCTTTCCCGTTACGGAGTGGTTGACATCGGCTCACCTTCACAGTGGCGGGTCCGTCCGGGACTTGCACCCGGTTCCCTATTCTCCTTTTTACAGGCGCCTGAAACAAATTTAAAATTGTCAATGAAAATTATATTGGCAACCTTTCACCTTGTCAGGCGAGCCACTCCCGCCACATTTCAGGGCAATAGCCAACAGTAGCCTTCTGCCCGTTCCTCACCAGCGGGGTTTTCAACAGCAGCGGGCAGGCCAGCAGCACCTCTTCCACGTCATGCACGATATATTTCAGGTTGCGCTTTTTGTATTCTTTTCCCGCCTTGTCGATCAGGTTTTCCAGACCCACCGCCTGCTTGACCCTGTCCAGTTCACCTTTGCTCAGACCGCGCACGGTCAGGTCGACAAAATGGTAAGGGATAGCCCGTTCCTTGAAATAGCGCTCTGCTTTCCTGGTATCCTGGCATCTTTTCAGCCCGAAGATCTGGATATTCAGCTGCTTTGCCATCACTCGATCACTTCCTGCACCCTGCCAATGATCCCGTTGTCCAAACGGACTTTTATACCCCGGTTGTGGACAGCGCTTTTGGTAAGAATATCTTTCACCACTCCCTCGGTTAACTGCCCGGTGCGCTGGTGCTTTTTTTGGATAACTCTTACTTTTGAACCGGCACTGATATTTTTTCTCTCAGTTCCCAGCATGGCACTTCCCTCTATAAATTTTTTTTCAATAAAGCCTGTAACTTCGGCCCGGAACGCTTCAGGCCTGCTCAACATTAAGGTGTGCCCCCCGGCAGGAAAAAGCACAACTTTTGACATTGAGATTTGCCTGGCAATATTAGCAATACCAACTTCGATATTAACAACCATATCATCCGCCAGGCTGCCTGTCAGTAAAACCGGGCATTTGATTTCTCCCAACCTGCCTTTATAAAAGCTCTCCCCTCTTTTGGCGTTATCCAGGACAAGCATTGTGTCAAGCTCGACCACGTCCCGCCAGTCCTCCCCGTGCGCCCTGGTCCAGAAAAGGATTTGCCCTTTTGTCATATTCTCCCGACCACTCATCAAAAGCTCAATATCATTCTCGCCGGTGAACTCCCCCGGTATGCTGTCGGCAACAACGCATTTAACCTGGCTGCCTGACATAATCGCCACGTTAAGAGCGATCATCCCTCCGCCGCTGGTACCGATGACAATAAAGTCAACCACCTGTAAAGACGTGATCAATTGCACACATATTTCAGCATTATACCACCAGAAATCAATGGGAAAACAGTCGACCCTGTCTGATTTCCCATACCCGGGGTAATCAGGGCAGATCACCCGGTACCGCTTTGAAAAAAACGCTATCTCCCCCTCATGAATTGACGAGGAAGAGGTATTACCGGGCAGCAATAGTATTGTTTGCCCTTCACCTTCGTCCCTGTAAAAAATCTTTTTATTCCTGCAGCAAAAAACAGGCATGCCAATCACTCCGCGTTCAGTCCGTATTATTGCCTACTTAAGTATACCAAAAAAATTCTTGCATTTATTGGTTGTATTTATGTCTTTTGCCTTTATTGTTAAAAACCCTGACAAAAAAAATGAATGAGTCAGAGAAAGTGCCCCTGACTCACTATGGTATTTATGATAGGGATCTTAAGTATTCGAGCGCCTCCGCGGCCGTCTCGAAACCGTCCTCCCGGGCTAAAAGTTTTTGCAGAAAATCGACGAATGTCTGCGAGAGAGGCAGCACTTCCTGCCAGGGTCTGTTATATAAAGTTTCATCCTCCACCCAGTTGGTAAAAAGGTCCACAGCCACAACACCAGCTCCGAAAAGGTCACTGCGCAGGGAAATTTCTGTACGCAGCAGCCGGTAAGTTTCAACACCCGGTATCTTTTTCCTTGACCGCAGGTTATTTAACTGTTTTAGCGTCAGTCCATCACCGGAGCTGATGCTGTATTTGTTTTCCAGCGGGTCCGGACAGGAAAAATTTTGGGATAGATTGAGAAATCGCGCGAAGCCAAAATCAACTAAAAACAGTTCATCACCTTTAAGCAGGAGGTTGGAAAGGCGCAGATCGCGGTGAACCACAGCGTTTGCTCGCTGCGGCGGAAAGTGCAGATCATTTAGAATGAAAAGAAGCTGAGATATGATTCTTTTAACCTCATCCTCGCAAAAACGGCGGCCAGTATCCATCAGGCAGCTTAAAGGCAATCCTTCGATGAACTCCTGTACAATGTAGTGGATGCCAGCAGTCGAAAAGGCTTCCACAAAACCCGGTATCTGCGGGTGATTAACCCGCCTGAGTATCTCAGACTCCAACTTAAAAGGTAATATACTTGGAGTATGATCTTCTCTATCAATCAAGGCCTTAATGGCGTAATAACGTTTTCCCCGACTGGCTTTGATAACAACCCCATAGCTTCCCTGACCTAGAAATGCTTCAATAGCATATCCTTCGATCCAGGGATGTTCCCTTCAGGAAGAAAAGATACCACCCAGAAAGCCTCGCTTTTTTTTCTTACGGTAACTGCTGTCATGATGATAGCCATGCTGGTAAGGGGTTTGCGGATATTGCTGTGGCGGTGGCTGGGGAGGATTTACCGGAGTGGGTTGGCTCGCCCGGCCTTTTAACGCGGCGCCGCAATAGGGACAGGATACCCAGGCGGGATCTGTCTGCTTCCCGCATGAGGAACAGTTACTGGCTATTTGCACACCACAGTGAGGGCAAAATTTAAATTCGTCCGGCAAAGACTGCTGACAACTTGGACAGTTCATAATGACCTCCTTAGTTTTTGTAAATCAAAGTCTTAAAATACAGCGCTGATCTAAGCTTTGTATTATTAATATTTCCATTTTTAGTATAACACAACAGGTAAAATATTAGCCACCTAAAAAATAGACCGGGCACCTCTATCTTATGCTCCTAGCTCATATTATTACCTGCATACAGCAAAGGAGTTTTCATAGTTTAGGATTTTTTACGGAAGGGGCCTGGACTGTTTTGAATAAGTCTGTAGTGTAACTGATTTGGCAGAAAGCCTAAAGTAGAAGAAGGAGCCTTGAGCTCCTTCTTCATAGTCTGTCTTTCAACGTCTATCTTTTAACATTGTTGAAATCCACATGTCCTTTCACTGACTCCCTGGCCTGCTCCAGTTCTTCGTAATAATTATTCTTTTCAGGAGCATTAATGATTTCCGGCTTCGGACAGGGAAGAGACTCACCTTCCTCAGGGTTAAAGAATGTGGACTTAATGGGGAAACCCCTGTCAACCAATGATTTGTCAGGACGATCTATTTTTTTGCTGTTGCTCATATTACACCTCCCTACTTAGAATGCCTTTTAGTCCTCCAGTGTATTCCAACAACCCTTTAAAAAAACAAAAACCGCGATTGCGGTTTTTTAGTCTGTCAATTAAAGATAGGGAGTAAATCTAACAGGTACGGGTTATATACCTGCCGATCCGATCTGAATGATCTTCAACGAGGTGCATATGCCAACCCCTGCTTTCCAAAAAAGCTGATGCTCTTTTAACGAGCTTCAAACTAATCGGCAGTTCGCTCATTACAGGCCATAGAACACGGATGGCAATGAGGTAGTCGCGCACGCGGACATCTTCCTTGCTGATCAGGTGCTTCATAAGTCTCATCTCCAGGGTCGCCACAAAATTAATTTTCTCCCGGTCATCCATAGTAAATTTGTTTTTAGTCAACAATTGTGCTGCAGTCATTTTTAGATATAACCTCCTTATATTTCTTCGTATAATGGTTTTAGAAGATGGCCGGTTTTGGGTTCTCTGATCAAAACTTTGAGGCTTTTAAAAAATAATGTGCGGCAGTCGACGCAGAGTAGACTATCTGGAGAAAACTGAAATGCCTTAGTTAATTAAACCACAAATTTAATAATTTTGCAACTTTTTTAAATTTTCTATCATCTATTGTCAAAAAGTTAGTTGGCACTATTAATGCACTGTAAATAATGCTATGAAGGGCTACCTATAAAATAATACCTTGACAAATCTAGTTATATATGTTATATTGATTATTTGCTGAATTGACACCAAGCCCAGAAATGTGATATATAATATATAGGCTAAAAAATACTATTTACCCACTTCTGGAGGGAACAAGATGAAAGCAGCTGATGGGGTAGAAATGCTGGAGATTTCAGCACTCATTATGGGAGAGCAAAATGTCGTTAATCCCACAGTTATCCGGGACAAGGACGAATTGATCCTGGTGGACGCGGCATTTCCCGGCCAACTGCCCAAACTTCGCGAGGCGATTGAGAAAGCCGGTATGCCTTTTGACAAACTCAGCAAGGTGATCATCACCCATCATGACATTGACCATATCGGTGGCCTGTCGGCTGTATTAAACGCGTTACCTCAAAAAGCCGAGGTTTTAGCGCATCAAGGGGAAAAACCGTATATCCAGGGCGAACTGAGACCGGTTAAGCTGACCCCGGAGAGGATGGCGCAGCTCAACTCCCTGCCGGAGGAGCAGAGCCAGGCGATAAAAAAAGCCTTCGAAAACTTTAAGAAACTCGGGGCCATGGTTGACCGGACGTTAGCAGATGGCGAAGAACTGCCGTATTGCGGCGGTATCACCGTCATCCACACCCCGGGCCACTCGCCGGGTCATATCTGCCTTTACCTTAAACAGAGCAAGACCCTGATCGCCGGGGACGCCCTGTTTGCAGAGGGCGGCACGCTTGTGCCGGCCCCGCAGTTTCTTAATCACGATAGCGAAGCTGCCATCAAGTCACTGAAAAAACTTACCCACTATGACATTAAAACGGTCATCTGCTACCACGGCGGTCTGTATCAGGACAGCCCCAACCGGCGCATTGCAGAACTTGCCCGCTAATGGAAAAGAACAAGGTCAGCCTTACCGCGCTGTTAACTTCCTACGCCCGGGCCTACCATGCTGTGCATGATGCTCCAAAGATCTTTGATGACTTTCTGGCTTATCAGTTTTTTACAGAAGAAGAACGTAAGAATTTAGAGAAGAACCTGGCTGAGTCGCTAAAATTTTTTGACCCTGAACGCGCCGCGTCTTGCCCCGATCAAGCAACCGCCCTAGCCTGGTATATGAGGATTCAGGGCGCGCCAACAACTATAAGCCGATCGCGGTATACGGAAGACTGCCTTGAAACGGCCCTGCAAAAAGGCGTTTGCCAGTACGTGATCCTAGGCGCCGGCATGGACACATTTGCTTTCCGGCGGCCTGACCTGGCAGGCTGGCTTGAAATCTTTGAGATCGACCACCCACTAACCCAGGCTTTCAAGCTCAGCCGCCTTAAGGAACTGGGCTGGGAACAACCCGGTCATCTACACTTTATTCCGGTGGACTTCACCAAAGAAACTCTGGCCAACGCACTCAGGCAATCCCCGTATGACCCGCAAGAACCAAGCTTCTTTAGCTGGCTGGGTGTTACCATTTACTTGACCCGCGCCGAGGTCTTCACCACGCTGCGTACCATTGCCGGCATCGCGCCCGCAGGCAGCTCGATCATTTTCGATTACCTGGATACTGACGCTTTTATCCCTGGCAAAGCGTCTAAACAGGTGCAGTTGATGCGGGAGATTGTGCGGAGGACAGGCGAACCTTTAAAAGCTGGCTTTGAGCCAGCCACACTTGCTACAGACCTTGCCGATACAGGCTTGCTTCTCCAAGAGAATTTAAGCCCGTCCGATATCGAAGAATGCTATTTTCAGGGACGCACGGACTGCTATCACGCTTTCAAACATATTCACTTCGCGCACGCGGTGGTCATATAGCGGAACACATTAAATGCTGTTCATATAATCCTCAGTCACATGAATTTCCACATTATATACACCCTGTTTGAATGCCCAGGTTTTAACTCTTGGAAATGGGACATCCTTGTTCAGAGACTTATAGGTTATATACGGTTTCGCATCTTTTTTTAAGTCATATAGAATAATAATTTCTTCAGCGGAAAATGTTTTAGTGGTAGCAGTCCCTTGCTCCTCAAAAGAAACAGCATATTTCTTTTTGTCTGTTTTTATCTCTAAAATATCCGCTTTTTTAGCAGGCAGTTTAGATAAAGTCCTGGCAACAAATAAAGAGTACTCTTTTTTTGATTTTTTATAGCCTACCACACCAAAAACTATGACCAACAGGATCACCAGACCAACAGCGGCAATTAAATAGTACATTAACAATCTCCCCGCCTCTTCATACTTACTTGCCGTTGAATCGCGTCAACAATGCTACTAAAGCCGTTTTTTTCAGCTAAAGTCAGCGCTGTTTCACCTGATTCTGTTTCAAAATCAATGTCCGAGCCTTTTTCCAGCAGTAGTTTTACCAGCTCTTCTCTGCCGGTTTCCGCCGCGGCCATCAGGGCGCTCCACCCCTCTTTGCTCCTGTCATTGACCCTGGCCCCATGGTCCAGTAAAGTTTTGACCACTTTTACATGGCCATTGAAGCACGCCCACAAAAGCGGCGTCTCCTGATCGTCACTGGCGGCATTCACATCAGCGCCGCCTTTAATCATTTCAGACAGCCAGGCAACATCGCCAATCCTGGCGGCATAGATCAGGTCGGCATTTTTAAAAGAACCGGCCTGGTGCAGCACTTTTAATAAATCGTGGTTCCCTTTCTGTTTGGCCAGGTCCAGAGCGCTCCACCCTTTGCTGTTCTTAACCTGGACCTTAGCCCCTTTTTTCAGTAAATACAGCGTCATCTCCAAACAGTCTATATAGATAGCTGTCATGAGCGGAGTAAGACCCTGTCCATCACAGGCGTTGACATCCGCGCCGCTGTCTATGAGCAGCCTGGCGATCTGCTCATTCTCCGCTTTTTGCAGGGCGGCCATCAAGGCGGTAACCCCGCTGTTGCCGCAGGCATTCACATCCGCCCCACAGTCCAGAAGTGTTTTAACAACCTCGTCGCGCCCGAAAAAGGCTGCATAAATCAACGGGCTCATGCCGTTTTCGTCCCGCACATTGACATCTATTCCTTTTTTCTCAATCAGGTACTTAATCTTTTCCGGCGCATCCCCCTGGCTGACCGCTTTTATTAGTTTATTTACCGCCAACGACAATACCCCTCTTCTCTTAACTTATAATGTCCTGAAACCTGACACAGCTAATTCTTACCATTAGTAATTATACCCGGTTTTATGAGTTAAAGCAGTACCTTTTATGTTTAAAATCCACATCCACCAGGTACTCCTTCCCCATCGTGGAGGAATTCAAAGGCTAAGCCTAGAAATAAAAAACTTTAACAACCCGCTTTATAAAAGAAAGGAGATCTAATCTATGAGCAAGGTTCTTATTATGCCCTGTCTGGATATGAAGGACGGCAGAGTAGTAAAAGGAGTTCATTTTGTAAATCTTAGAGACGCGGGCGATCCGGTGGAATGCGCCAGGATTTACTGTCAAAATGGAGCTGACGAACTGGCTTTTTTGGATATTACCGCTACCCTTGAAAAAAGGAAAACCACTTTAGACGCTGTCCGGCGGGTTGCCCAGGTCGCGACCGTCCCCTTTACGGTCGGCGGAGGCATAGCTTCTATAACAGATGCCGGGGAAGTCCTGGAAGCAGGGGCTGACCGCGTTTCTATCAGCAGCGCGGCCTTCCGCAACCCCGCTTTAATCGATCAGGCCGCCGCAAAATTTGGCTCCTCCAAACTGGTAGTGGCCATTGATGTTGACCGTAATCCATCCCTCCCTTCCGGCTACGAAGTTTACATTGACGGAGGCAACACCCCCACGGGGAAAGATGCCATCGAGTGGGCCAAAGAGACGGAGTCCAGGGGCGCAGGGTTCATCCTCCCTACCAGCAAAGCCTGTGACGGGGCCAAAACCGGGTATGACATCCCACTAATCCGTGGCATTAAAGAAGTGGTTAAAGTCCCTGTCATCGCCTCCGGCGGGGCCGGCACAATGGAGCATTTTCTGGAAGCCGCCCAGGAGGGAAAAGCTGACATCCTTCTTGCCGCATCCGTTTTCCACTTTGGCGAGATCAATATTATTGAGCTTAAAAAATACCTCAATGGTAATGGAGTCGCAACAAATTAAAACACGGACAAAGAGCCTGCGGATTGATGCCACAGGCTCTTTTTGTTGTTAATAAAAGGTAAAAACTGCCGCATTTACCACACCTCACTAAAAATCACATCGTCGACATTATTCTTTAAAAAAATAGAAAATTCCTCCTGTGGGTTAAAATTCCTATGTCTTGATAGTACTTGTGGCTGATTCAATGTTTAGGTAAAATAAAGATTGTCATAATAATATAATCAGTATTAAAACCGGCTGAAACTAACAAAAAGGGGCTATACATTGAATACAAATCAAGTTGATATTATCGCGATTATAGCAAAAGAAACCAGTATTCCACGGTATAAAGTGGAGCATACAGTCAATCTTTTAGCCGACAACACCATCCCTTTTATTGCCCGTTACCGCAAAGAGCAGACAGGCGAACTGGACGAAGAACAGATCCGCAGCATTGACGAGCTGAACAAGCACTACACCGCCCTTGAACAGCGGAAGGCGGAAATAATCCGCCTCATTGACGGACAGGGCAAGCTCACCGAAGAACTTCAGGCCAAAATCAACAGCTGCACCAAACTTTCGAAACTGGAAGATTTATACCTGCCCTACAAACCCAAGCGCAAAACCAGGGCCAGCGTTGCCAGAGAAAAAGGGCTTGAACCTCTATCCGCCTACCTTTTGTCCTTTCCCAGGTCAGGCAGCCCAAAGGAAGAGGCTCTGGCCTATATCTCTGAGGCAGTTCCCACAGTAGAAGAGGCCCTGCATGGAGCTTGTGATATAGTCGCTGAGAATGTCGCTGAGGATGCCGACGTGCGCAGTTGGGTGCGCGAACAAACCCGGCGGACAGGACACCTGGTCACCAGCGGGCGCAACACGGCAGAAGACAAAACCTACCGCAACTATTACGATTACAGAGAACCGGTAAGCAGAATAGTACCGCACCGGGTACTGGCCATTAACAGGGGTGAGCGGGAAGAAGTACTGAGTGTCTCCGTTGAAGTGGATGAAATTCCTATCATTAAATGGATAAGCGGCAGATTCTTAAAAGAAGGAACCACAACCACCGAGTATGTTGACATGGCGATCAGGGATGGGTACAAAAGACTAATCGCTCCCTCCGTGGCACGGGACATCCGCAATGAACTGACTGAAAAGGCGGAAGCCCAGGCGATCAAGGTGTTTTCCAAAAACCTGCGCAGCCTGCTGCTCCAGCCGCCGGTGCGCGGCAGGGTTGTCCTGGGGATAGACCCGGCCTACCGTACCGGTTGTAAATGGTGTGTCATAGACACCACCGGGAAGCTTTTGGAGGCAGGGGTTTTTTACCCTACGCCCCCTCTGAAAAAAATCAAGGAATCCGAAGTAGTCCTGTCCGGTCTGGTAGAAAAGTATGGCGTTACCGCCATCGTTATAGGCAACGGCACCGCTTCCAGGGATACGGAAGTTTTTGTAGCGGAATTCATCAAATCTTATAACAAGCCCGGCCTGTCTTATACCATCGTCAGCGAGGCCGGCGCAAGCGTTTATTCAGCTTCCAAGCTGGCCAAAAAAGAATTTCCCGATCTGGATGTGTCGGAACGCGGCGCTGTTTCAATAGCCCGTCGGATTCAGGACCCCTTATCCGAACTTGTAAAAATTGAGCCCAAAGCAGTAGGTGTGGGGCAGTACCAGCACGACCTGCCGCCCAAACATCTTGATGAAAAGCTTTCCGAGGTTGTAGAGTCAGTGGTTAACTATGTGGGCGTTGATCTGAACACAGCATCCGCGCAGCTGTTGAGTTATGTTGCCGGGATAAAATCGACAGTTGCCGAAAATATTGTACATTACCGTGATGAAAACGGTTGTTTTAAGCGCCGCCAGGAGTTGTCCAAAGTACCCAGGCTGGGGCCCAAGACACTTGAACAGTGTGTGGGGTTTTTGCGTATCAACAACGGAGAAAACCTTCTGGACGCAACAGCAATACACCCGGAGTCATACGACCTGGCCCACCGCTTCCTTGACCTTATCGGTTCCGGGCTGAATGAAATAGGCAGCTCTGAAGCCAGGTCCAAGATTGCCAGGGCTGATGTTAAGGGGATAGCGGCACAGCTTGACGCCGGCATCCCGACCCTGAGGGATATTGTAGACTCCCTGGTCCGGCCGGGCAGGGACCCCAGGGAAGATCTGCCGCTACCAATATTCCGCACCGACGTCTTAAGCCTTGAAGATTTGCAGCCCGGCATGGAACTCTCCGGCACCGTCCGGAACGTGGTGGATTTTGGCGCATTCGTGGATATTGGCATTAAAAATGACGGGCTGGTACACATTTCGGAACTATCGGACACCCGTGTTGGGCACCCCTTGAACCTGGTTTCAGTAGGGGACGTGGTCAAGGTATGGGTGCTGGCGGTAGATTTAGAGAGAGGCCGAGTCTCTCTATCCATGAAAAACCAGGCGGGTATGGCGGCTGAAAGAACTCTATTATAGCGCTTATATACTTAAAATCGAATGAAATGGCAGATAATAGTGCTTAGGAGGTGTTCTAATGAAGGTTGTGGTAATTTATGCCCATCCCAACCCCATGAGTTTCAATGCGGCCATTGCTGCAGTCGTCAGAGAAGAGCTGGTAAAAAAAGGCGCAGAGGTTAAATTTAAAGACTTATATGCCATGAACTGGAACCCAGTCTTAAGTGCCAGGGATTTTGAGGGCTACCATAAGGGAAACACAGCGGAAGACGTCAGATCAGAGCAAACAGATATTAGCTGGGCGGATGCGGTTATTACGATTTGTCCGGTCTGGTGGACTTCAGTACCCGCCATCCTAAAAGGCTATATCGACCGAGTGTTCAGTATTGGATTTGCTTATGAATACACGGCAGCGGGACCAAGGGGAATGCTAAAAGGCAAGAACGCTTTGCTAATCACTACGTCTGGCACTGATGAACGGACTTCTCAGCAAAACGGGATGATGAATCTGATCACCAAGTCCGTTGTAAATACTGTTTTTGGCTTCTCGGGCTTTGCCGAGTACAAGCACAAGAACTTTTTTGCTGTGCCCACTGTTTCCGATAACGAACGCAAAGAAATGCTCACTAATTTGCGCCAACTCATCCAAAATTATATCTAGAGCCAGGCACAGGAGGACGGTTCTCTTGTGCCTGGGTACAACGGGGACGTCCTCGCAGACAATCTTGCCTTTGCTGCAGGGGACGGCCCTCCTGCTTCCTTTTATTTCTTAAATGCCTGGCCTTCTTTAAATACAGTGCCTACCACCTGGCCCAGATTACAATAGCTGCCGCCCATCAAAATTATCGGGTTTATTTTCAGGGGATCAGGCTTGCCGTTTGTCAGGCATTGTTCATTTATGTATACAGCAACTATCTCCCCGAGGAAAAAATCGAAATCAAACATGGGTATGGTACGAATAACTTTGCAGAGGATATTCATCGAACATTCGCTAATCATCGGCGCCTTGCCAAGCTCATCGTAAAACGGCGTGAAAACATTCGATTTGTCAACTCTATGCCCCGATACTATACCGCAATAATCTGTCTTTTGAACCAAATCAACTGGAGGAATATTGACGCTAAAGCACCCATTTTCTTTGACGCCTGAGGTTGTAAAATGAGTGCTTTTCAGCGAGATATACAGCACCGGTTTCATGCTCACCACCCCGCATGCGCCAACAGTGGCGTAATTCGGCCTGCCATTAACATCCGCTCCTGCAAGCATCGCAGGAAAGGGGCCGAAAGGAACATTCTGAATTTTAACCTTTTTCACGATAAAACCTCCTTTTCTTATCGTTTATACACGTATGGCAAGCACAATAAATATAAAGGAGATTTGAAAAAAAGAATAGACTTATTCTTTTCTATGATTTAAACTAATGTTAAAGTATGCCCCCGAAGCCAAGTGCTTCGTTTTTTGTTTAATATACACTTTATACACTGTTATAAGCCAGAGCTTGTATATACTTCCCAACTAGCAAGTAACCGTCCCCACTTGCCTGCATCCGTTCGGCTATGTTTCCTTCTATATGTCAGATTTATGTAATATATCAACACGTAAATTAAGAATTCCTTCCCCTGTTTAAATTATAGGCTGTATGCTAATATGTAGAAAAAGCGCGAATAATAAGATGCCAAAACAAAAGTATGGGAGGAAAATAAACATGCTGAAGTTTCACTGCTTCCCAACCTGAACAACCTGCCGGAAAGCGAAAGCGTGGCTTTCGGAAAAGGGTGTGGAATATACTTACCGGGACCTGGTGAAAGAACCGCCCGATGCCGCAGAGCTTTTGCAACTGGCCCGCCTGGGCGGCATTTCAGTCACTGACCTGCTCAATGAAAAAAGCAAAACTTATAAAGAAATGAAAATCAATGTGAAAAACCTGTCCGAGCGTGAAGTCGCGGAGTTTTTGTCCGCCAACCCCAAAGCCATCTACCGTCCCCTGCTGACTGACGGGAAACGCCTGGTTATAGGCTTTAACCCGGAGCAAATTGAAGAAATTTTGTAATTTTACCTGTCTGCCTTTGGTGTTAAAAAATGGTTGACAGGCTATTGACTATAACAAAAAAACGGCGTAAAATTATCCAGACTGACCAGTCGGTTTTCTGGGAAGGGGTAATTAATATGGACAAAACACTTAAAAAAGACTTAATCGCAGATGCCGCTTTATCTTGTTTTCTATCTTCAGGATATAGTTGTACTTCTGTGGATGAAATTGTAAAAGCATCAGGAACCAGTAAAGGGGGTATCTACTGGCATTTCAAAAGCAAAGATGAAATCTTTTTATACATAATGGATAAACGGTTTAATGAGTGGGACCAGGAATTCACTGCCCGGTTAAATACAGACGGTTCAGCGAAGGAAGAGCTGAGCAAGTTCGTAGACTTTTTTCTTGAAATAATCTTCGCTCCTGTTTTGGCTTTAATGCATGAATTCATCTTACAGGCCAAGGACGAAGAAGTATTAAAAAGAGTGCACGACTTTAGCAAAACCTCCAACAGATCTGATATAATCAAAAAGATTATTCAGAAGAGTATCGCTAACGGTGAATTTAGATCCATCGATCCGGAAGCAGCCGCAAATGTCTTTATCGGCATTTTTGAAGGGATCGGCTTGCAGTGGTTTACCCAGCATAAGGACCTTAGAGCCTTGGAACGAACTGCAAAAACTGCTTTAGATATCTTTTGCAAAGGTATGTCAATCAAATAGTCAGCAAATATTTTTAACAGTCATTGTTGAATATCTTAATGAGGAGGATTCTGGGTGAAAACAAGGCATCTTAGTATCATGGTCGTGCTGGTCATCATGTTGTTGCTCGTAGTTGTAAGCGGCTGTGGTAAAAAGGAAGAACAAGAGGCGGGTCAGGATGTCATAAACGTCGAAACGGCAGTCGTAAAGGTTATGGATATTACAAAATATGCGGGATACTCCGGCAGGGTTAAAGGCAGCAATGAAGAAGCAGTAATGCCCAAGCTGTCAGGCCGGGTGACAGCGGTTCATGTAACCGAAGGGCGGACGGTCAGTCAGGGGCAGGTTATTGTCAGCCTGGACAGCAGCAAGCTGGATATAGCCGTCCAGCAGGCTGAAGCAGCGGTAGTTTCCGCCAGGGCCGCGCTGGCTGCCAATGAAGTCCAGCGGCAGACAGCCCTGAACAATTATAACCGCATGAAAGAACTACATAATGCCAATGCCATTTCCGATCAAGCGCTGGAAGCAGCCAAGGCTCAGTATGACGCGCTCAACACCGGCGCCGCGGAGGCGGGTGTAGTCCAGGCCCAGGCCGCGCTTAGTATGGCCCTGCAGAACTTGTCCGATTGTCAGATTGCCAGTCCCATGGACGGTATCGTCGGACGGGTTGATCTAAAGGTTGGCGATATGGCCGGTCTGCAGAGTCCTGTTGCCGTAATAAATAATACCGCTGATCTGGAAATTGAAGTTAAGGTAAGTGAAGCGGATATCTCATCTGTTCAGGCAGGTACAGAAGTCAAGGTGAAGGTCGATGCAATCGGCAAAGAACCGCTTACAGGTACGGTCAAGAGTGTGGCCTCTGTCGCCGACCAGGTTACACGAACTTATCCGGTAAAGATTTCCCTTCCCAATAATGCGGCGGCACAGGTTAAATCCGGCATGTTTGCCGAGGTTATGCTCGGGACGCAGCACCGGACAGGCGTCATCGGCATTCCCATGGTCGCGGTCCTGCCGAAAAGCGGTGAAAATACCGTGTATGTTATAAACGAGGAGAACCTGGCCCGGGCCGTGGTAGTCCAAACCGGGCTGAATGACGGCTCCTATACCGAAATAACCGGCGGCCTTCAGGTGGGGCAAAGAGTTGTCACCAAAGGCAATACCCTCATTGATGAAAACAGCGCGCTGAATTTTGTTGATGGAGGAACAGCTCAATGATCAGGAAAATTGCCCAGTTTGCAATAAACAGGTCGGCAACGGTGATCATACTGATTACAGCGATTATCCTGATCGGTGTGATGAGCCTGGTCCAGATACCTGTTGCCCTGATGCCGCAAATGGATCTGCCTTACGCGGCTGTTGTCACCAGTTACAGCGGAGCCGGCCCTGAAGAAATTGAAGAGCAGGTCAGCAAACCAATTGAAAATATGGTTGCCACGGTGAGTGACATCGATATATTAATATCCCAATCCAGGTCCGGTTCGTCCGTGGTCCTGATCGGCTTCAACTATGGAACCAATATGGACGCTGCCATGGCCAATCTCCGGGATAAAATCTCGATGGCTGAATCTTATCTGCCGGAAGACGCGGCTAAACCCCAGGTGATGAAAATGGACCTGAACATGATGCCGGTCATCGCGGTTGCCATTGGTTCCGACGAACTGTCCCTGGCGCAATTGCAGAGCATTGCCGAAGATGACATTGAACCCCGGCTGTCGCGCATCTCAGAAATAGCTTCGGTGAGCATTCTGGGAGGCCGGCAGCGTGAAATCAAAGTGGCCGTTGACCCGGTGAAGGCCCAGAATTACGGCTTGAGCCTCAGCCAGGTAACCGGTGTTCTGGCCGCGGAGAATTACAACATGTCCAGCGGAGATATCTCCTTTGGAGAACGAGAATACTTTGTTCGCAGCCTGCAGGAATTTGAAAGCGTTGATGACGTCGGAGAGGTGGCCCTTACAACTTCCACCGGCAGCAAAATACAGCTTAAAGAAATTGCGGAGATCAGTGAAGGATATAAAGAGACTGAACAAATCAGCCGTGTTAACGGCAGGGCCGCGGTAAGCATCCTGTGCCAGAAAGGGACCGACGCCAACACGGTTTCAGCCTGTGAAGATGTAAAAAAAGAAATGGATAAAATTAAGGCCGAAATCGGTGACAAAATAGATGTGGATTACCTCATGGACCAGTCGGATTATATCAATAAATCTATTGGCAGCACTGCCAAGACGCTGGTCGAGGGGGCCATTCTGGCGGTCCTGATTATCTTCATGTTCATGCGCAGCCTGCGCAGTACGGCCATTGTCGGCATAGCCATACCCCTGTCGCTGGTGACCACTTTTATCGTGATGTTTTATAACGGCAGCACTTTGAATATCATTACCCTCGGGGGTCTGGCCCTGGGGGTGGGTCGAATGATCGACGACTCCATCGTGGTTTTCGAAAATATATACCGCCACCGGAGCCTGGGCCTGCCTGCCGGGGAAGCCGCCCTGAAGGGCACCAGTGAAGTGGGCGGGGCGGTTCTGGCCAGCACCTTGACCATGATCATGGTGTTCCTGCCCATTGGCTTCGCAGAGGGGATCGCGGGGGTCATGTTCAAACCGCTGGCCTTTACCATCGCTATAGCCATCGCCTGTTCCCTGCTGGTATCACTGACGGTGGTTCCGTTTATGTCGTCCCGCCTGCTGACAGATAAAGTCATGGAAAGCAAAGGCGGGGGCAGCGGCTTCATCAGCAGCAAATTTCACCG
>CAZJGV010000006.1:19049-36685 GCA_964545615.1 uncultured Pelotomaculum sp. | reverse complement strand
GCGCCGCTGACGTCAACAGTGACGACACAATTAATGTGCAGGACGTGGTCAGGATAGTTAATATAATTTTAGGCAAGGTCTAAAGGATTAAGTAATAAACATAACAATTGCTTAGTTAACCGGCAAGCGGCGCCAGGTCTGGAGTCGCCGCTTGCCTTTATGGCACACACCTTGCTGCTGCCTTACCAGGACAGATGGTAGATACGCTGGTTTTTATTGTATCGTTACCTCTCAGTAAAATGCGCGAAATCAAAAAATATGGAGGTTCGCTGGAAACAAAATTATACTTACCGGTAGTAGTCTTGTTTTTTACATTATGATGAAAAAGAAAGGAGTGTTGTGAAGTGTTTTGTAAGAACAGAACCAGGGGCAGTGCTGTTTGGCTTGCCTGCTTTATTTTGCTGGCATGTCTGGTGCTGGCAACCCCGTCTATTGTCCAGGCGCAGAATAAGGCTTTGAAGGCTACGGGCGCCGGCCAGACGGCAATAAGCGCCGCCTCCAGTGCCATGACCCGGTTTGACAGCGAGTGCCAGGCTTCGCCTATCACCGTGGGACAAACAATCAACGGGACACTGGCTGATACCGACTGTTATTACACTGATGACACATATTACTGGTACGCCGACCTTTATTCCTTCACTGCTACAGCGGGCCAGCAAGTAGCCATCACCATGACGTCAACGGGCTTTGACACCTGGCTGGAACTGTATCAACCGGACGGCACCTTGCTTGCGGATAATGATGACAGCTCTAAGGATACCAGCGACTCCCGTATCCCGCCGGGAAGCGGCGCCTACACTCTACCTGTAAGCGGCACGTATAAAATAGCCGCCACTTCCTACTGGAGTGAGGCTACCGGCGCTTACATCCTCAGCCTGACCGGGGAGGCGGAATGCAACCCGCCCACTGTAGTAACCAATAACGCTTCGTCCGTCACCACAACCAGCGGCGCCCTGAACGGGTACATCACCGCCAACGGCGGGGCGGCGGTAACCGAGTACGGTTTTTACTGGGGGACCAGCGCGACACCGGCCACCAAAGTTACCGTGGGCACCGGCAACATTACCGGCGCGTTTAACTATACCTTAAGCGGGCTGACACAGAGCAAGACCTACTATTTCAAGGCTTACGCCACCAATTCCGCGGGTACCGGCTTCGGCCTGGTCAAAAGCTTTCCCACATCAGGCGACCAACCAATCGACCCGCTGGACAACTGGCAGCCAAGCAACTCCGGTACGCCTGTAGATCTTAAAGGAATCACTTACGACAATGGCTCCTTCGTGGTGGCGGGGGATTACGGCGTTATCCTCACCTCGCCCGACGGTGTCACCTGGACCGAAAGAGTCTCCGGCACGTATGATTTTCTCTACGAAATCACTTACGGCAACGGCGCCTTCGTGGTGGTGGGGGCTGACGGCATTATCCTCACCTCGCCCGACGGTGTCACCTGGACCGAAAGAGTCTCCGGCACATATGAGGATCTCCTGGGACTCACTTATGGCAACGGCATCTTTTTAACGACAGGAGATTATGGTACCATCCTCACCTCGCCCGACGGCGTCACCTGGACCGAAAGAGTCTCCGGAGTAGACGATGATTTTGATGGAGTTACTTACAATATTGGCACCTTCGTGACTGTGGGGGCTGACGGCGCCATCCTCACCTCGCCCGACGGCGTCACCTGGACCGAAAGGGTCTCCGGCACGACTAATTATCTACGCGAAGTTACTTATGGCAATGGCGCTTTCGTAGCGGTGGGAAGCGGCGGCGTCATCCTCACCTCGCCCGACGGCGTCACCTGGACCGAAAGGGTTTCCGGTACGACTAATGGTGTCCTGGAAGTCATTTGCGACAGAGGCATCTTTTTAGCGGCGGGGTCTGACGGCACTATCCTCACCTCGCCCGACAGCGTAACCTGGACCGAGAGAATCTCCGGCTTGACCAATAATCTCCGCGAAGCTGCCTACGGTAACGGCGCCTTCGTAGTAGTGGGAGACGAAGCCACCATCATCCGGACCGTCTTTCAGGACACAGAACCGGTGTCACCGCCCGGCGTGCAAACAAATGACCCCACCAATATTGACAAATCGTCCGCCACTTTGAACGGAACTATTCTGGAAAACGGAGGGGCGGCCATCACCGAGTACGGCTTTTACTGGGGGACCAGCGCTACGCCGACGACCAAAGTTATCGTGGGCGCCGGCAACATTACCGGCGCAATCAGCTTTATCCTGAGCGGTCTGAACCCAGGCATGACTTACTACTTCAAAGCCTACGCCACCAACTCTGCAGATACCGGCTACGGCCTGGTCAAGAGCTTCACTACCACAGGTTCCGGAGGGTCGCAGACCATACTTACCGCTCCTGTAGTGCAGGCAGCGCCGGGCAGCGCCAGCCAGATACCAATAAAGCTTACAAGCCAGGGCAACGTCTCCGGCCTTCAGTTTGATCTGAGCTTCAATAGCGACCTCCTTACATATGTCTCAGGCACGAACGGTAGTTTAACCAGCGGCTTCGCGTTTACCGCCAGCCTGTATGAGCCAGGGAAAGTAAGGGTGGTCATTTACAGCCCCGCCAACTCAAATATACCGCTGGGTGAAGGCGATGTCGCATTGCTTACATTGCAGGCGGCGCCCGGCGCCTTAAGCGGGCAGAACTGTGCGCTAACCCTGAGCAACGTTAGCATGTCTGACGCGGCTGCCATCGAGATTGCCGACTACAGCCTGGTTAACGGCAGCTTTACAGTTGCAGTATGCGCCAAGGGCGACGTCAACGGCGATGACTTGATCAACGTCCAGGATGTTGTGCGCACGGTTAATATTATTCTGGGCAAGCTTACGCCCACTGACACAGAGCTTTGCGCCGCTGACGTCAACAGTGACGACACAATTAATGTGCAGGACGTGGTCAGGATGGTCAATATCATTTTAGGCAAGGCCTAAAGGATTAAGTAATAAGCATAACAATTGCTTAGTTAACCGGCAAGCGGCGCCAGGTGTGGATACGCCGCTTGCCTTTGCCGGAGATGTTAAATTTGAAAAAATTAATTTGCTTGAGAAATCTTGTCGCCTCTGTCGCCGCCGGCTTGCTGCTGCTGGTTTTACCAGTTGCGGCCCAGGCGCAGTCTCTAAAGATGGACCTGAATGAGATGGCCGCTGCAGCCGACACTGTGATCACCGGCACGGTTGTTGGCCAGAAAAGCTGGTGGAATGCGGAGCGCAGCCACATCTTTACCTCAGTGGAAATGACGGTGTTGGGAAATGTTAAAGGCACGCCGCAAGAGAACAAGGTGTTTATTACTGTGCCGGGCGGGGATGTTGGTGGTATCAGAGAGTATGTTACCGATACGCCGGCCTTTTTCCCGGGCGAAGATGTTTTAGTGTTTCTCAAACAAAGGGATGGCGAAAACCATGTCCTGGGCGGCTACCAGGGCAAGTTTGACGTTGCGGACGGCAGCATCGGCAGGGTTCCCCTGGCGGAGTTTAAGCGATACATAAACGGCGCCGGCCCGGGTTTTTCCCTGCCTGGCGATATCCAAACGGATATCGGAACGGGTGTTTTCGCCTCCAGCGGCCCCACCGTAGACAGTATAACACCCGCCTCAGCTTCCGCCGGTACGGATGAACGGGTGACTGTCAACGGCAGCGGTTTCGGCGCCGCAAGCGGAAAGGTGTACTTTTTTTACCGCAACGGTCAGCCCCGAATCGAAGGAGAAATTATTTCGTGGTCTGACACCAGCATCGTCACCACCGTTCCGGCACACGAAATAAACGGATACTCCGCCTCGGCCGGCAGCGGGCCGGTATATATCCGCACCGGCGGGGGGGCGGACAGCAACAGCGTTCCTTTCACGGTTACGTTTTCTTATGGAAAAATCAAATGGGCCGGCGGCAGCCCTGTTTTTAGTTACAGGATAAATCCAAACACAGCAGACTGCATTGGCGAGGAAGCGGCGGTCAAGAACGCCGCGAACACCTGGAACAGTGTCTCCGGTAAAACATTTGCTTTTAACTATGCTGGTTCAACCACAGCTAAACAGGGTTCATATAACGGAAAGAACGAAATATGCTGGACTAATATGGGCGGCGGCGGTACCCTGGCCTCCACCTCCATCTGGTATTCGGGCGGCACGATTCTAGAGTGCGACATTGAGTTTAATGATTATTATGACTGGAGCCCGGGCCAGCTGGATATTCAGAGCCTTGCTCTTCATGAATTTGGTCACTGCTTAAATCTAAATGATTTGTACGGCCTGGTAGATGGTTATCCTAACGACTCCATTAAAGTGATGTACGGATTTGGTTCGCCGGGTGAACTAAAAAGAAGCCTTCATTCAGACGATCAGGATGGTATCCGGTGGATTTATCCGGCCGGGATCAGTCCCCCTTCCGTGCAAACAGATAATCCCACAGACATAACGGCCAATACCGTTACTCTAAACGGCAACATTACCTCCAACGGCGGCGGCGTGATCAGCGAATACGGCTTTTACTGGGGACCCACCACCAACCCGGCGACCAGGGTAGTGGTAGGTACTGACAACAACAGCGGCCTGTATAATTATCACTTGTCAGCTTTAGCCCCGGGAATTTACTATTTCAAAGCCTATGCCACAAACTCAGCGGGAACCGGCTATGGTGAGGTGAAAAGCGCCACTATCGGGATAAACCCACAAAAAGGTGACGTTAACGGTGATAACAGGATTAACGTTCAGGATATCGTTTTGACGGTTAATATCATCCTGGGTAAAGTAACTCCCTCGGCTAGCCAGCGCTACGCTGCCGACGTCAACAGCGACAATGTCATTAATGTTCAGGACACGGTAGCGATTGTCAACATCATTTTAGGCGAAACGATTAATGAGACTTAATATTGAGGTGGTCACTCTTGATAGACCTGCACGTACATATTTTGCCGGGGCTGGACGATGGCGCGCAAAGTCCGGAAGTAGCCCTGGAAATGGCTCGCCGGGCCTGTGCTGACGGAACCGGCGCCCTGGTAGCCACACCTCATGTCATCAGCGGCCTTTATCCCAATACCAGAGAGGCTGTCCTGGAAGCCGTCGAGCGTTTAAACAGTCTTATTTCGCGTCACGAGCTTACCGTACAAGTCCTGCCCGGAGCGGAGTACCGCATAGAACACGACCTGCCCGAGCGGTTTGGCCGGGGTGAGCTGCTTACCTTAAACGATAGCGGGCGCTATTTACTGGTGGAACTGCCATCCTCCCAGATCCCCGCTTACACCAGCCGGGTGATCTACGAACTGCTATTACAGGGCGTTGTTCCGGTCATTGCTCACCCGGAGAGGAATCACGGCTTTGTCAAAGATCCTTCCCAGTTATACAACCTGATCGCCAGGGGCGCCCTGGCACAGGTTACCGCCGGCAGCCTGACAGGTCTGTTTGGCTCTACCGCCGCCACAGCGGCGCAGCTGTTTCTGGCCCATGGCTGCATCCATTTCATTGCTTCAGACGCGCACTCTCCCCGTGGCCGCGCGCCCGTAATGTCAGGGGCGCTGGAGCCGGCCGGCCGGCTGCTGGGCGAGGATGGGGCCGCCCGCCTGGTTAAAGACAACCCGCGCCGGGTACTGCAGGGGAAAGGCGTTGATACTCCGGGGCTCAAAGAAATTCATGCGGTCCGGGAAGGTTTTTTTAAGAGGCTTTTTTCTGGCAAATAAATCCAAATGTGAGACCAGAGAACCGTCCCCTCCCCGTCTCAAAAAGAAAAGTTGTTTATTTTATAAAGCACCTATTGTCATTTTTCTCCTTCAGATGATATAATACTTAAAGTTGGGTAAGTTGTCCCTTCTATTGTTGTTACCGGCATCGTTTTAACCTGTCGCGGAGGGAGGTGAAACAAGGAAATGGAAGTTTTATATCGAAACCGCACCCTGGTTGGAAACATTTCATTAGTAGTGTTTCTGGCCTTTCTGGTCACCTTGACCTTTGGCATGTTCCCCGGAACCGCATCAGCTGCGCCGATCACGCCTACCTATGATCCTGCCCTGGCAGTGCAAGTGGACGAGGCTAACCCGGTCAAGGTACAGGACAAAAATGGCGATTGGCAGTCAGATGCCGCCAATTTGCTGGTCAGTGGACAAGGCAACCAGTTAGCTATGACCGTACAGGTGCTGACAGCGGGATCTTTTGAAAATATTTTACTGGATATCGCTGGTTTGGGGCAGGTAAGCGCCCCGAACGTCAGTAGTGCTACCTATCAGAATGTATATGGTACGGTATACAGTGTCTACCAGTTAATCTATACCTGGGTATCCGGTTCTCCATTGAACACGGGATACAATAATGACTATACCCTTCTTGTTTATAGTGATGACGCTGTTCTCAGTTCCATTATTCTTGACCTGGAGAAGCCGCCCCATAACGAACGTATCAGTGGTCACGATCTAAACTCGCCGAGGCACACAGTTCCTCTAGGGCGCTAATAAGGGTTTACAACAACTGCCGCTGATAATGTTGAATGATTAAAGAGTCCTCCTGTCATTAGAAGCAGGAGGACTCTTTTTGAATTCATCCGGCTAAATTATTGGCCGGAAGGCCAGGCATCATTACTTCTGGTTTTTCTGTCAGCAGTGGAAATTTTGGTTATTTTGCAGGAAATGATACCAAATATATTGAAAAATACAGATGTCTGGTTATTCTTTTTCGCGGTTGATTGAAGACCAGCGTCTGATGGATAAAGAGGAGTTTATGGCTAAAACAGCGACAGCGAAACCCACAGCTCAATCACGGCCCCTCCTTTACCTGAACCTGCGCCCGTTCTTTATCGGAGGGCTTTTTATCATACTTTTCCTGTCTCCCTTACTGCGCGGCCTTTTCTTCCAGCCGGAGCTCCTGCAGGTACACATGCTCACGGCGCTGGTCTTTGCCCTGGCCTGGTACGATCAGGCGCTGCGACGGGAGATTTCTTTGCCTCGCCGTCCTCTGGACTACGCGGTGCTGGCATTGATCGCAGCCTACGCCCTTTCCCTTTTTACCGCGGTGCACATGCGCACAGCTGTGGGCGAGCTGATGAAAGTCGCTTCTTATTTTATGGTTTACTGGGTGGTTAAGCAGACCGTGTGCAAGGAAAGAGATCTGGACCGTCTCTTGATTGTAGGCTATGCCGCCGCCTTTGTGGTCGCGGTGATCGGCCTGGCGGCCGCCGCTGGTTACTTCCATTTTCCCGAAGCCTTTAGTGACGGCATGATCCTGTCCACAATGCAGTATAAGAACGCTTTAGCGATTTATCTGGTTGTCATGAGTTTGATCGGACTGGGGCTGTCTGTAAAAAGCGACAAACCCCTGCCCAAGATACTGTATGCCCTGGGCAATGTGCTAATGTTCGTAGCGATCCTGGGGAGTCAGTCCCGGGGTGGCTGGCTTCTTTACCCGCTGGGTCTGGCCGCCTTACTTGCGGGCCTGCCCCGGGCTTACCGCTGGCGGGCGGCTTACCACCTGGTTATCTTCCTGAGCTGCGGCCTGGTTGCCGCCCGGCTCTTCCTGCCCCGCGTCCAGGCCGGAAACGGATATCAGGCTGCAATCTGTCTTCTGGTACTGGCGGCTGCCGCAGTTGTTATGCAGTATGGCTACCACCGGCTTGGTCTCTGGCTGGGTGGCGAGCAAGTGGAAGACCGCACCCGCCGCATGGTAGCCCTGGGTGGCTTTGCCTACATGGTATTAGTGGCGGCCTTTTACCTGTTTTACTCATCTGCGGCCATGCCGTCGGTGCTGGCTTCCGTGTTGCCGGACAAGGTGGCCCACCGGGTTGAGACCATCGCCACTGGTTCTACCACCATGCCGGAACGTCTCGAGATGTACCGTGACGCTATGCGCATGGCAGCGGACTATCCGCTCACCGGCGCCGGGGGAGGGGCCTGGAACGCCCTCTACCACCAGTACCAAACCGGTCTGTACTGGTCGACCGAGGCGCATAACTACTTCGCCCAGACGCTGGTGGAAGCGGGAGTGTTGGGACTGCTGGCAGTGCTGGCCATCTGGGGCTGTTTTGCCTGCCTGGTGTTCCGCCTCTGGCGCAAAACCGGCCGCGAGGGCGGGGCCTGGATGTCCCTGTGGACTGTGGCTGTAGCCGCCTTTACCCTGGGCTTGCACAGTTTTTTCGATTTTGATTTATCCATACCCGCTCTGGCTATTCTCCTATGGGCTTTTTTTGGCATAGTGAGAGCCGGAGAAAATCTGCTGGAGGAAAACAATAAAAGGCAGCCTGTCATGAGAGAGTCTCCGCCCGGCGCACGGTTGGCTTTGATTGCGCTGGTCGCCACAGCCTGCTCGGCCGCCCTGTTCCTGCCGGCAGCCAATTTGTATGCCGCCGGCCGGTCCGGAGCGATGGGCGCCCAGGCGATCAACAACAAGGATGTGGAAACCGCTGAAAGATACTACCTGGATGCCCACCGCCGGGATCCTTATACAGCGAGCTATGCCGGCGATCTGGCCCAGGTTGTCGCGGTCAAAGCCATTAAGCAAAGCGATGAATCCGCCTACCTCGCCGCGCTGAATTACGCCCGGGAGGCCACGACCGCCGAACCATACAATGCTCCGGTGCGGGCCGCCATGGTCAGCCTCTACCTGACCTTGAATGAGATCGACCTGTCCGTACAGGAGAGCGAGGCTCTCCTGAAAACGAACCCGCTGCTTCCGTCAAATTACGAAATACTTGGCCGTACCAGCATATCGGCCGCCCGTTATTATCTGGAACAAGGAAACGCCGCCGGGGCTGTCCCTTATATTGAAAAAACCCTGTCCCTGCCAGGGCTGATGAAGGCTAAAAACGACGAAATGAAGGCGGGAACCCGCCGCAATCTCAAGGAAGACCCCCTGCCGCTGACCCCTGCGGTTGCGTTAACCGCTGGACAGGCCCGCTATCTGGCCGGGCAGTATGAGGAAGCCCGCCAGGTATTGCTGCCTTTATTAAGCGATAAAAAAGTGGGCATGGAAGCACAGTTATGGCTGGCTGCAACGCTGACCAGGCAAGGCCAGGAAAGGCAGGCGGCGGAATTATTGAAAATCCTGGCGGCGCAGGGAGTAAATTATGAAACTCTGTACCAGGAGCTGTTAGACCTGACTATCAGTGGAAGATCATAGGAGGGCGACTTCAAGTTGAACAATCAAAATAATCTGCCAGAAATGGATGAGCAGGTCATCGACCTGCGCTCGTACCTGAAGGTTTTACAAAAACGGCGCCGGCTTATTGCGATGATTACCCTGCTCGCGGTCCTTACCAGCGGTATCATGAGCTTTTTTGTATTGCCGCCGGTGTATGAGGCACGCACCTTGCTCCTGGTTACCCAGTCAGCGGATAAACAGCAATCGGTCACCCAGAAAGACGATCTGAGTTCGATCGTCAGCAATATCTCGCGAATTCCGCTTTTAAACATGAATACTTACGTCGGCCAGGTAAAAAGCGAAGTGCTGATGCAGCGCGTTATCGATAAGCTGCGCCTGGAGGAACGCAACTATACCACACTGAGCCTGGCCAAACAGATTGAGGCCACCGTAGCCAAAGACTCAAACCTGATTGAAGTCACGGTAAACAACAACGACTCACGCTTAGCCGCAGATATTGCCAATACTTTAAGCCGCGAGTTTTTAGAGCTGATTTCGGAAAAGAACCAGGAGCAGATGGAACGCTCCGTGGAATTTATGAAAAACCAGAACAGCGCCACGGAAAAAGATTTGGAAAAGGCCAGTGAAGAGCTGAAGAAATTTGACTCTGAACCGCGCGGGGTCACCTACCTGCAGCAGGAACTCGCCGCCAAGTCACAGGACCTGAACAAGTATCAGTCAGAGTTCACCCGCGCGCAAATAGAATTAAGGCAGTTGAACGCCGCCGGCAGCCGCCTGGAGGAAACCCTGGCGGCGACGCCCAAAACCATAGCCGTGCAAAAATATGACCCGGTGCAGGGGCAGGTGATGCCTAGTGAGGAAGTCAATACAGCTTACACATCCCTGGCAGAGAAACTCAACGATAATAAGGCCGCGCTTGCTGAAAAAGAAGCCCAGGTGGCGGGGACGGAGGAAGTTCTGCTTACCCTGAAAGATCAGATCGACCAACTGCAGGCCGAGCTTACCGCTAAGAAAACAACACAGGACCGGCTCATGGCGGAATTCACCCGTCTGGACGACACCCGCAAGCTGCTGGCCGATAAGACCACCCAGACCCAGATTGCCCGCTCGATTGACCTGGGCAGCACCAGCCTGGTGATCTATTCTCCCGCCAGTGCGGCGGTCGAGCCGGTCAAGCCGAAAAAGAAGCTGAACATGGCCATAGCGTTTATTCTCGGGCTGATCGCGTCGGTGCTGATGGCTTTTGTGCTGGAGTTTATGGACAATACCATCAAGACCCAGGAGGATGTGGCGCAGCACCTGAATCTCCCGGTTTTGGGACTGATCCCGCTGGCCGATATCCGGGCTAAAAAATAACGCGGAAGAGGTAGTGCCTTATGTCTAAAAGAAGACCCAAAGAGAGAGAGCTGTTTGCTTTTGTCAATCCCAAGTCCGCCATAGCGGAGGCTTTCAGGACGCTGCGGACCAATATATCTTTTTCCTTCCTGGACCAGCCCTGTCACACCATTATGACTACCAGCGCCGGGCCGGAGGACGGCAAATCGACCGTGACCTCCAACCTGGGTGTGGTTATGGCCCAGGCCGGCAGCCGGGTGCTGATAGTTGACTGTGACCTGCGCAAGCCGGTGCTGCACAAGTATTTCCATGTGGACAATTACCGCGGCTTGACCAACCTGCTGGCGCAGGATATAGAGATCAGTGAAATAGTCAGAGCCACCACTGTGGAAGGGCTGTCGATTCTGACCAGCGGCCCCATTCCTCCCACCCCCTCGGAGTTGCTGGGCTCGAAAAAAATGAAATCTTTTCTGGCCAAAGCCGCTCAGGAGTACGACGTGGTGCTGGTTGACGCGCCGCCGGTTATTGCTGTCACCGACGCCTCGGTCCTGGCGCCGCTGGTGGACGGCGTGGTGCTGGTGGCAAGGGCCGGCGAGACCAGGATCGACATGATCAAAGACGCTAAATCACAGCTGGAAAAAGCCAGCGCCAGGATTATCGGCGTGGTGCTGAACGAAGTAAAAATGCACGGCGAGGACTACCGCTACTATTACTATTACAAAGGAAAGGAATCATCCCCGAATGAAGTAGTCCTGTAATAACATACTCACGTCCCAAAAAGGCAGGTGGCAGATAAATGACCCCAACGGAAAGCGGTGCCGCAAGGGCTGCCAAAAGCGCTGATCCCGGACTTGACCTTCCGCTCAAAAAAACCGTTTATGAGACTGCCTTTCCGGTGTCCCGCCCATTAAGCGATCAACTGAGCCGGGTTGGAGAGTTCCTTTCTTTACTGGCTGTTGATGCCTGCGCCCTGGCGGCTGCTTTTGCCCTGGCCTATTATCTCAGGGTCTTCATATTGCCCTGGATCTTCCCCTCTTTCCCCGCCGAACTGCCCCGTTACTACGCGCTGCACTTGTGGTGGCTGCCGCTGGTAGTGCTGGGGAGCCTGGCCTACGAGGGTTTGTACACCAAAAGGCTTTCTTTCTGGCGTGAAGCCGCCCTGATCCTGAAGTCTGTATTCCTGGCCTTTATCCTGGCCCTGGCCGTGGTCACCCTGGCCAAAACCGGGGGAGAAGTGTCCCGTACCCTGATCGTCCTTTCCGGCCTGCTGGCTTTTGTGTCACTGCCGGTCCTGCGCTATGCGGGCAAGAACGCCTTGTTCCGCGCGGGGATCTGGGTCAGGCGGGTGGTAGTGCTGGGCGCCGGCGAAACAGGCAAACTGGTGGTTCAGGCGCTTGACCGCGAACCCTTCATGGGTTACCAGGTGGCCGGCTTTTTGGATGACGACCCCCGGAAAAAGAATAAGCCGGTGATTATTAACGGACAAATCAAAGTACCCGTGCTCGGCGGCTTCGGGGACACTGATCGAGTTATGCGGCATTTTGGCGTGTGCAATTTTATAGTGGCCGCGCCGGGTATGGCTTCCCGCGAATTAGTTGGACTGGTTAACCGGCTGCAGCGCACCTGTGAGTCAGTGCTGGTAGTGCCGGATCTTTTTGGCCTGCCGGTAATGGGGGCCGAAGCGGATTATTTCTTCGACGAACAGATACTCGGCCTGCGCCTGCGCAATAACCTGGCCAGCCATACCAATTCTATTCTCAAGCGGGCTTTTGACTTGACTGCCGGCAGTCTGATTATGCTTCTTTGTGTACCATTATTTACACTGATAGTTCTGGCTATAAAATTTGATTCTCCCGGTCCGGTTGTTTTCGCCCACCGGAGGATAGGCAGAAACGGCAAAGAGTTTATGTGTTATAAGTTCAGGACAATGGTGGTCAATGCGCAGGAAGCGTTAGACAGGATGTTAAATGAGAACAAAGAACTTCGATCGGAGTGGGAGCGGGACTTCAAGCTGAAGGACGACCCGCGCGTCACCAGGGTGGGCAAGTTTTTAAGGAGTACCAGCCTTGATGAACTACCACAGATGTTAAATGTTTTAAAAGGAGATATGAGCCTGGCGGGGCCACGACCAATAATACAGAAAGAAATTGAAAAGTATGCGGAAAATATCCGTTATTTCTACCAGGTCCGGCCTGGTATGACCGGGCTCTGGCAGGTCAGCGGCAGGAGTGAGATTGATTACCACTGCCGCGTACAGCTTGATACCTGGTATGTGCGCAACTGGTCCATGTGGCTGGATATCACCCTGCTGCTGCGTACCATAGCTGTTGTTGTGACACGAAAAGGAGCCTACTGAGGTTTATAAACCCCTTACTTTCGCCGAGTCGTTTAAAAACTGATTGTTAAATTCCATGGCGTATTCCCAGGTGGGGATATCCAGGGGAAAGAACCTGGTAATCAGCACCCGCGGGTCGGCGGACAGCAGGATCCTGAATGAGTAGAAGCGCAGGGTGCGGCGCTTTTTTCCGTAGCCTTCCACCGGGGGGTTAATGGCGATTTCCGATTCCATGCTGGCCGGGCGCAGTGCTTCGGCGTGGTTGCGTTGCCAGGCTTCCTTGAATAAAGAGCTACCCTGGAGCAGGCGGCGGATATACTGCTGGTAGGAGGAGTTATAGGTAAAACGCCTGGTCAGGTTTTTAAAAAGAGAAACTTCCTTGTAAACAGTCTCATTCCAGCAGTTGTTGGCGGACAGCATGGTGCTCAGGTACGAGTTGGGGCTGGCCAGCACATCCAGGTAATTGAGCGGGGGAGAGAATTGACATACTTTGGCGTCAGGGGCTTCCTGTTGAAACAATGAGACTGCGGCGTGGCTGTTGGCCGCGAACACTTCCCAAAACGGCATGCTCAGCGCAAAGGCGGGGCCGTACTGCCAGTCGCGCAGCGATTCCTCACAGGCCTGCCGAACGTACTGGGAGAGAGTGTGGTTCAGCACACCCCCCAGGTAGCGCAGTTCACCCTTTTCTTCCAGGGACAGGCCGAGTATGGCCGTGATTTCTTCCAGTTCCTCCTCAGTAACTTGCCGCGCGCCCTCTTCAATAAGTTTAAGCAGTCCCGGTTTCAGCCAGCCGATCTCCCGGTTCAATTCCTCGGGTTTCAAGCCTTTTTTCAGCCGCCACTCCCGGAGCATGGTCCCCAGGGAAGGTGGTATGGGCAATATACTGCCCGGGTCAGTGGCTTCTTCTTCCGAGGCCACAAACTGGAGCAGCAGGTCCACCGGTATACTATAGGTGGAGGCGATTATCTTCAATGTGGCCAGCTCCGGCAGCGTGGTGATCTTGCCGCCTTCCAGCCGGCTGATAGTGGCGTGGCTTAACCCCGCCTGACCGGCGGCCTGGCGCAGTGACCAGCCGTTCCTGGTACGTAGGTTTTTCAGATATTTCCCAAGTGCCTCCAGCCCGGCAGTCCTTTTTGCTTCCAAAAAACAACCAGTCCCTTCATTAGATGGTATCCAAATGGTTTGCCATAAATTTCTGAACGTATTATTTAATTCTAATCATATTTTCTAAATCCTCCTTCGTAATCCAAAAAATTTATCCAGGAACATTTATTTTACAAAATGCATTTTTGGTTTAACAGGGTGTAACACGGGAGAGATTTCTGTTTGCTTAAGAAAAATATTTTAGCAGATGGATTATAGACTTAAATGTAGATCTGGTGTTACAGAATAGGTAGATTGTATTTTTAAAAATTAATATATTATATTTGGTACGTCGATTAATCATCTGATTGTGGCAGTATCTTCTATTGGATCGCACTAATTCCAGAAATTTTGTTATAATTATGTTGGCATTTTTATCGTTTCCCATTAGGAGGTGGTTTACCTTCTTTTAAAAAAGTGGGGTTTAAAACAGGAGGTGATGGATTAGTCAGTTAGTGAGGAAGGTCAACTCCTATTGACCGGCTGTTATGTTTGCTGCTCGTAATTTTAAAAAAGGAGGGAATCGAACCTAATGACAAATTTTCCCAAAAGGATACTGGTTATCCTTTCTCTGGTCGCAGTATGTTGTTTTGCGTTCGCCGCAGTGGCGTCCGCTGACACCACTGCAACGTTGACGGTGGCGGCTGATGGTAATACTGTAGCCACTTGTGTCTATCAAGATGATGTATGTTTTACTTTTGAAGCAGTAGATGGTAAAACAAGTGCTTGGTGCCTTGTTCAGCCAGATGATCTGGTTAAGATCGACATTACACTGCCTAGCGGCGTAACCCCTGATGTAGCAAATCGGACCATCCCGGTCAAGATCCAGCTTAGTAATGGGGAATGGGTCTACAGCCAGCCCACGGCAAGCGTAAACTCACAGGTTGTGACACTGATTTTGCCGGCCTTGGTAATTGATGATGCAGAAAATGTAAAAATTAGCAATTGGATCATCGGTGACGTAGAGCAGAACCTGAATGCCGACATCCTATGCGTCAGTGGTGGCTTTTCGCTTCTGATCGATACCCATTGTGGCAATATTACTGCAACTGACAGCATCACGTGGCTGAAAAAACTTGATGTGGAATTTTTGCAGGCTCCCTATACGGCAATGTCATGTGATAAGGTGACCGTGACAGGCCGTGTTTACGACATCTGCGGTGATCCATTTGTCTGCGAATATGTAGAAGTCTGGATCTCAGAAGCATGTGACGAGTGCGGCGAAGCGGACGGCTGCGACGGCCCGGCGCTGACAGGTATAGTGCGTACTATTACCGGCGGAAGCGGCAGTTTCACAGCTACACTGACCACACCGGATGAAGCTAACCTTGACTATAACAACTGCAATGGAACCACACCATACAAGATCAACGTGAAGCCTGTCATTGACCCGGATTTGTACTGTGAGCAAGAAACTAAATGTACTGATTTAACTCTTGAACCGAACGCACCCGCCCAGTTGCAGTGGGCGTACTTGAATTCAGACACTGAAAAGTGGGAGCCTGTTTGTGACGGCCTGCAGATGGCGATCGACCAATGCCAGCCGATGAGGGTGTACCTGCTGGACAGTTGCGGCGTCACTAATGCTTGTGATGGCGATATAATAGGCAACGTAACGAAGGCCACAGTCGACAGGCAAGTGTATCTGACCGGTATTGAAAGCCAGAGCGACACCGAGTGCGTGGATACCGTTCCCCCGCTGGTGGGCGCTCACTTCTACCTGCCTGGTGAGTGTGACGGCAACCAAATCAACCAGATTATCATTCCTACTGGCTCCTGCTACGCGGAAGTCGAAGTTCAGCCTCTTGTGGACGGCTACGTGAAGCTGACCGCCAGATCCGACTTTCCGGCGGCGCTGACTCCTGATTCGGTCTGCGCGCATATTTACGACCCCATGTCAGTTGAGCTGGTTGGCACAGCTTTGGTAACTGACGACGAAGATGCTCCGCGCGGCGGCTGGGTATACCAGGAAGCCATCTGGCTGGGTGAGGAACTATGCGAGTGCGCCGATAACATGAGCGTGATGGTCGAGTTCCAGAACGCAGACGGTTTGACCGCTACCTGGAGCCCAGTATTCAATGATACCTACGATTACACTGCTCCGTACGTATCGGGCGACACTTACAGCTTTGGCGCTTACAAACAAGCTGACAATGAATGCAAATCCCACTTCTACATCTACACGCACCCGTTCGAAATGTACGAGGATCCCTGCGGCGCTGTTGACGAGTGCGGCGACCCGATTATAAGAGAGGGTGGTCCGGACTGCAGCTGGACTGGCTCACTTGAAGTCAGGGTAAAAATTACCTGCGCGACCACCGGCATAACCTACGCCAGCGGGTGGCAGACTATTGATTTTGCGACGCCGCTTGAGGGCGCGCGCCACCTGGCTGCTGACAAGTGGCAGATTATCTCCACTCCGAAAACACTGGCCGGCACAGGAGACATGAACTTCCTGCTCGGAGCCGGTAATGTGAAAGCTGCTTACTACTATGATAACGGCACTTGGACTACGCCAACTGTGCTTAAACCGCTTACAGCTTACTATGTGCGCACAGCCCAGGCTGACTGCAACATTCAGAATCAGGAGGGCTACTACGCCACGTACATCTTCAAGCGCTCCAATACTCTTGGTGGTACTATCCCGCCGACCAAGACTCTTGTCGCAGGCTGGAACTTAGTAAGTCCTGCCGCCGGCCCGGGTTATTTGGAGGCTTTGGGTATTGATGTGTTTAGTAATCAGCAATGGATGGAGATTTTTGAAGAGTTCACTGGGGTGGAACTTGCACCATGTTATCTGGAATTTGAATCAGCATGCGAATGGCTAGGTACTACTAGCACAATGTGCAAGAAGCTTTACAACCCTGGCGATTCATCCGGTAACCTTGCCCCGTTTAACAACCTGACTATTGCCACCGACAGCCTGCTGGGCGATTTAAGTTCAGTTCCGCCCGTGTTTAACGGCGACGGCTACTGGCTCTGGACAGCTGGAGAGGGAACGCTGGTTGCCGATACCGCCCTCGATCTTATCAAGCAGTAACAGGCTAAGCATAACTTAACATGTTTCTTTTTCAGGCAGCGTGTCACACGCTGCCTGAAATCTTTCCTGCGACTCGAGAGAGGGGATGGTTAAGTGACCGCTTGACAGGATGAGACTTTGATGAGAAAATTAGTTAACCAATAAAAATATTTCAGGGGGGGTATATTCTTGCGACGTTTAGCGGTGCTAGCTGTACTTGCGGTATTCGCCGCGCTGTTTGGGCTAATCGGCCTGGCTGCAGCCGAGGATGAGATTCCAGGGCTTCCCGCATCCTACTACGGCTCGGTGAAAAAAACTGACGGACAGGCAGTTTCCTCAGGCCGGGTGGAAGCCTATATCGATGGTGTGAAACGCGGGGAACTGGATTTTACCAACGGCTACTACGGGTCCGAGTTCGGCACGAATAAGCTGGCGGTCCAGGGACCGGATGAGATTGAGGGGCAGACTGTAACATTTAAGGTTGTAATCGGGGCACAGAGCTACGACGCTCAGACGGACCAGCCGGTGACCATGGCGTCCGAAGACATCAGGCAGGTAAACCTTGTTGTAAATATGGGCACAGCGGCGCCCGTGCCGCCGTCGGTAACCGATACCGACCCTTATAACAACGCTTCCTATGTGGCGCTGAACAAGACCATCACCGTCACCTTCAGCAAGGGAATTCAGGCTGGGGACACATATGACAGCATCAGTATCACCGGCGG
>CAZJGV010000006.1:0-19039 GCA_964545615.1 uncultured Pelotomaculum sp. | reverse complement strand
CGGCGGTACGTTTACGCTGGTAAAGAGTATCAGCGGCAGCACTCTTACCATTGACCCGGCGGAGGATTTCAGCAACGGCGTAAAATATACGGTAAATATTCCAGCCGGAGCCTTAAAAGATAGCAGCGGCACAGATAACACTCTGTACTATTTCAGTTTTACCACCGTTGAGGCGTCAACATCAAGCGGTGGCACCACTCAAACAGGGTTGAATGTTTCCGGCGCTGACCCGGCGGACGGCACTATAAATGTGCCGCTGAGCAAGAACATCAGCATCTTCTTTAACAATACACTCTCACAGGGGTCGGCTTACAGTGGTATCAGTTTGAATGACGCCCAGGGGACTGCGGTTGACAGCGTGAAAACCATCAGCGGCAACACTCTGATTATCGATCCGTCCGCCGACCTGGCCAGTAAGGCTACTTACAAAGTCTCCGTACCGGCCAGCGCACTGAAGGATTCCAGCGGCAACAATAATGGCGCCCTTACAATTACATTTACAACCGCTGACTCTTCAGCCGTGACACCACCGGTAACCACACCTGGTACGACAACACCCGGCGGCGAAACTATTTCTTTCACCGACCTGGAAGGTCACTGGGCTAAAGACATAGCGCTCAAACTTGCGGAACAGGGCTTAATCAAAGGCTATCCCGACAACACGTTTGGCCCGGATAATGTTATTACCCGGGTCGAGGCTGTAGCTATCCTTGTCCGCGCCCTGAACCTGGATACAAAGGGTGAAAGTGAACTGACTGGCTTTGTTGACAGCGGCGATATTCCCGCCTGGGCCAGAGGTTCGGCGGCGGCGGCGGTGCGCGCGGGACTGGTGAAGGGCGCCACTGTGGAAGGCGGTCTGGCTTTCAGCCCGAACAGTCCGGTGACCAGGGTTGAACTGGCTTCAATCATAGCCAGGATTATTAACCAGAAGCTTAACCCCACATTGATACCGATGATCGAGTTCCCGGACAGCGGAGACATCCCGGACTGGGCCAAGAGCGACATCAACCTGGCCGCTTATAAAGGTATTATAAAAGGCTACCCGGATGGATCCTTCCAGCCCGCCAGGCAGGTAACCAGGGCGGAAGCGGCTTCGATGATCATGCAATTGATCGGATTGATTTCCTAGTTAAGATAGGGACAAAGAAATAACAACGGCCTCTTTTCTGAATGAAATGTTGTCAAGAGGCCGTTTCTTTTTTACAGAATTGCTCTGATAATGGAGTATAATTTTTATAAATTAGAAGGAAATCAAAGACCATTATCTAATTTAATAAAAGAATTATTTTTGAGTTCTTTCCCTTTGATTCTACATATACTGCCGGAAGACTTATTTTGCAATGCGGTTAATGAGGATTGAGTACGGTTATGAAGATTATCTTATTCAGTCAATTTTATAAACCAGAGAGAATTGCTGCAGCCTTTCGGGCCAGTGAGCATGCACAGATATGGGCTAACGAAAAGGCTCAGGTGACCGTGTTTACAGGCTACCCGAATTATCCGGAAGGTAGAATTTTTGCTGGGTATAATGTAGAATTATTAAAAGAAATAAATGACGATGGCTGTGGAATAAGAATATTGCGAAGTAAACTAGTGGCAAAACCAAATACAACCATTGTAAAAAGGGTAATAAACGCTTTTAGCTTTATGTTTTTTGGCATCGTCAATATACTATTCAACAGTAAAAAAATCGGAAAAGAATACAATGTGGTAATCGCTACATCAGGAACTATTTTTGCAGCGTTTTTAGGATGGCTTTTTGCAAAGAAGATTAAAAGACCATATGTTCTTGAAATTCGAGATATTACTTTCAGACAGTTAATGGCAACAGGCGCAAAGGAAAACAGTTTTAAAGTTAAAATCATGAAACGTCTGGAATTGTTTTTGTGTAGGAAAGCTCAAAAGATTGTTGTTGTTACACATGGGTTTAAAAAAGTGCTTTGCCAAAACAGGATTGCGGATAAAAAGATTGAGGTTATTACAAACGGTGTAGATATTCAAAAAGTTTCACCGGCAGTACACAACAATGAAACCGACAAATTTATGATTAGCTATTTTGGAACACTTGGAATCTCTCAAAATATACATGAAACGTTGAAATATGCACACGAAATAAAGAGATTAATCGGAGCAATTGAGTATCTTATTATCGGCGAAGGTGCGCAAAAAAGTCTTTTGGAACAAGAAATTATAAAGACGGACAATAATTATGTAAGAATATTTCCTGGAATGAACCCTGGTAATTTGGAGCCATATTACCAGCAATCGAAAATGTGCTTAGTTGTGCTGAATAAATCAGATAATTTTCAGTATACAATTCCATCAAAACTGTTTCAAATAATGGGTCACGGAAGGGCAGTGCTGTTCATCGGTCCTGCAGGCGAAGCTGCCGATATTGTTGATCGGTACCATATTGGACTTACGTTGACAGGAAGCTTTGAAGAGGATTGTAGCAAGATAAAAATGTTCTTTGGCAATCCTGATTACCTCAAACAGTTGGAAATAATGGGCAACAACGGACGGGAAACGATCAGTAAAAAATATTTGAGAGACAATCTGGCCAGGCGTTATCTAACATTATTAAGAGAAGTCTGCAACAATTGATTGAACAAAAAGGCGGATTACACATAGATGAGAAGTAAACTGAAGCAAATTGGCCGGATTTATCACACGGCCAGACACTTGACGCTTAAGCAATGGATTTTTCGAGGTTTTCACTTTGCAAAAAAACGCTTCTACAGGCGGTTGGGGTTTAACTGCGCTTTTGTTCAACAGACGACACTTATTCCTTTCTATTATAAAAAAATTGACTGTCTGACTAACAAGGAAGACATCGTTCAGCGCGCTGAGGATATATTGCGGAATGAATTTGAATTCATTAAGATGGGCGGACAGCGAGTTATTTTTGAAAAGCAAATTGATTGGACGATGCCGGAGAATTCCTACCGGCTTCTGTGTTTTAATCTGAATTATTTTGATTTCCTCCTGGATTTGGCAGATGCGTTTTATTTGACACAGGATAAAAAATATATCCAAAAAGGCTTCTCTTTAATAGAAGACTGGCGCCGTCAATGGGGTAATACATATGATTCAAACGTCTGGGATGCTTTTGTAGTTGCAAAGAGAATTCAGAACTGGATAGGTTTTATATCTGTTTTCGGGCAATATGCGGAACAAATAAGTGAAATCCAGAATTCAATCTGCGCACAAAGCCGCTTTCTCTCCAAAAACATTGAATATCATCTGGGCGCCAACCACCTTGTTATGGAGGCAAAAGCTTTGGCTTTTGCCGGTGTCTACTTAAAAGATCAAAAAATGTATCAATGGGCTATCTTAATCATGAATAAAGAGTATAAAGAGCAGTTTTTACAAGATGGAGGTCATTACGAAAGAAGCATTTCCTATCATATTGAAACTTTGCAGCATTATTTTGAAGTTGGGATGTTGCAGTTTGAAGTTGGTATAGGAGATTCGCGCAGTTGGATCCGAAATTTGTATCTACAATTTTTGTTTCTTCACGATGCAGTGATGCCAAACGGGGAAATTCCATTGGTCAATGACTCAAGTGAAGATTATCCAATGCATGTCAGCGAAATGTTGTCTTGTGCAAACAGATTGTATCAGTCAGCCAGATTTAACCAGTCAACCGGTTGTTATGGGGTTAGATGGATATCTGATCAATGGCGGCGAATTCCCATGGATGATGTCCAAAAAATAGTTGCAATGTACAGCGATACCGGGTATTTGTTCCTTCATAATAAGATTGAACAACAGCACCACTATCTCTTATTCGATATCGGTAATAACGGCCCCGATTATAATCTTGGACATACGCACGCTGATGCGCTGAATATTCTTTGGACCATAAACCAGGCGCCTGTTCTGACAGACAGCGGCGTGTTTACATACCAGCCGGGCGAAGACAGAGATTACTATCGATCGACGGCAGCTCATAATACTATTGAAATTGACGGCAAATCAAGTTCTGATATCTGGTCGGCTTTTCGGGTAGCAAAACGCGCATATACGAAAATTAATGCTTTTCATGAGAATGCCCAGTTCGTTTTTTGCAGCGCTGTGCATGACGGATACAGCACCAACTTAAAACAAGGCAGTTTGCTGCATGAACGTAATCTGTTTTATGGAAAAGAAGGCGGTTGGTTTGTTATTATTGACCGTGTATATGGACAAACTCAAATGAACTGTGAGGCGGTATGCCGATTCCATATTGCCCCTTGCTGTCCGGCAGAAAAAGAAAGCGGCCATACTGTCCTCCTTAATCATACATATCGTTTACAGTGCAAGTCTCAAATTGAAATGAGTCAATCAAAGTATTCAAAAAAATTTGGTGAATATAAATACCGCACGTGCATTGAAGAGCGTTGTTCATTTAGTCATCAGATGGTTTTTATTAATATCTTTTCATCACTAAAAGATGATGTTAACGTGCAGAGAATTGACGAGATAGAATATGCGGTTGATTATAACGGCCAATCCTGGCTGATCGATCTTAAGAATTATAAAATTGAGCAAGGAGAAATAGGAAAACATGATTAATGTTATTGGGTTAGGCTACATCGGTTTGCCAACAGCTTTAATGTTCGCCTCTCATGGATTTAAGGTTGTTGGCACAGATTACAGTCAAGAGGTCGTTGCAACACTGACGGCCGGAAAGATAACATTCCAGGAGGATGGTTTGGAGGAGCTTTTATCAGAAGCTCTTGCTAAGGATATTATGTTTTCTTCCGAATATGTCAGCGCAGATGTATATATCATAGCAGTCCCAACACCATATGATAAATTCAGTAAGAAAATTGATTCTTTTTATGTAACGGAGGCAGTTAAGAAAATATTGGAGGTATGCCCGAAAGGAGCAACAATTGTTATCGAATCAACAGTATCTCCAGGTACCATTGATAAGTATGTGCGGCCTATTATCGCGGGTAACAGCTTTAAGGTTGGTGCCGACATCCATCTTGTTCATGCGCCAGAGCGCATTACACCGGGGAATATGGTGTATGAATTGAAGCACAATGCCCGAACCATCGGCGCTGATGATAAAACGACAGGTGAAAAAATTAAGAAGTTGTATTCTAGTTTTTGTAAGGGTGAAATAGTTGTTACGGATATTCGCACCGCAGAAATGACTAAGGTGGTTGAAAACACCTTTCGCGACATCAACATCGCTTTTGCCAATGAATTAGCGAAAATATGCCGGGCCGATAATATGGATGTTTATGAGATCATCCGCATTGCCAACAAACATCCTCGGGTGAACATTCTTTCCCCTGGACCAGGCGTGGGCGGCCATTGCATTTCTGTAGATCCCTGGTTCCTGGTGGGCGATTATCCGGGGCTTGCCAATATTATTTTGGCTGCACGCAAAATTAATGATTCTATGCCGGAATTTGTTTTGGAGCGAATTTATAACATTATGCAGGAAAATAAAATAAAAGATGTAGCCCGGGTCGGCTTGTATGGGCTGACATACAAAGAAAATGTAAGTGACGTTCGTGAAAGTCCGACGCTCCAAATGCTCGAATGCATGAGGAAACACCTCGCCAATAGCGTAAAGGTTTATGACCCATACATAACAAAAGATATTGTACCGAATCAATACCATAATCTGGATGAATTTTTGGCTGAAATAGACCTGATTGTCTTGCTGGTCGGGCATGATGAAATTAAGGCCAACATGGGAAAACTCAAAAACAAGTTGATTCTTGATACGAGAAAGATTTGTGATTTAGAAGGAGTTTACAGATTATGAAGCAATTGTTTCTAATGGTAAATAACGGTTCGGTGAAATTAATTGATACCCCTCCTCCGACTGTAAAGGAGAATCATGTACTGGTCGAAACGCTCTATTCGGCTGTTAGCGCCGGTACTGAAAGAGGACTAACCGCATTTGGGGGCAAAAATTTAATCCAAAAAGCCCTTGAGAGGCCTGATCAGGTCAAGAAAGTTCTGGAAAAGATATCTACCGATGGAGTTCTAACAACTGTGGAAAGTGCTTTCACGCGGTTAAACGAACCGATTCCTATGGGCTACTCCGCAGTAGGCAAGGTTATTGAATGCGGTGTGGGAGTATCTGAAGTCGAAAAAGGGGATTTGGTAGCTATGGCAGGACAGGCCTATCATAGCGAAATAAACCGTGTAAATAAGAATTTAATAGCAAAAATTCCCATTGAAATGAAAGATTTTCGTCAAGGAGCGCTATGCGCCTTAGGCGGGGTTGCTTTACAAGGCATACACCAAGCTCAAGTAACTCCCGGTGAAACAATAGCCGTAATTGGTCTGGGGCTTTTAGGACATATAACGGCCCGAATCTTAAATGCGTACGGCTGCGGCGTTATCGGCTATGATATTAAAGACAAAGCCTTGCCGGGAACAAAACTCGATGCCTTTATTTTTTCAGACGATGAAAATGCCGCTGAAATTACCAAATCTCAGACTAAGGGTCGTGGGGTTGATAAAGTTATAATTACAGCTTCCTCAAACAGTAATATGCCCATGGACTTAGCTGCCGCCATAGTCCGCGACCGGGCAATTATCTGTATGATTGGTGTTACGAAGATGGAAATTAACCGTCGTCCTTATTATGAAAAGGAATTGACTTTCACTATTGCCCGATCTTATGGCCCTGGACGTTATGATTCGCTCTACGAAGAAAAAGGTACCGACTATCCGATTGGGTACGTACGTTTTACTGAAGGCAGAAACATAGAGGAATTTATACGCCTTATCACAGAAAAACGCGCCGGCTTTGCTGATTTGATTACCCACGAAATTGATTTTGAAAAAGCGGAGTCGGCTTATGAAATGATTACTACGAATAAGAATAGCGAACAATACATCGGAATTCTGTTAAAGTATCCGGCCAATGAAACCAAGTGGAAAAATGTTATTAGGGACAACAAAGTCAAGACTAAAGCAGGTAAAAAGCAAGTATCAATCGGATTAATAGGCGCAGGTAATTTTGCTAAAAACACTCTGCTGCCTATTATGAAAGATACTGGATTGTACCATTTTAAAGCTTTGGCTACAACCGGAGGGATTGGCGCAGCCCAAGCGAAAGACGTGTTCCCATTTGGGTATGTTACCAATGATTATATTAAATTGCTTGAGGACAGCGATATTGACTTAATCGTAATCTCTACTCAGCATAATAGTCATGCCGGTTTTGTCGTGAAAGCCTTAGAAGCGGGTAAAAGCGTCTACTGCGAAAAACCACTATGCCTGACAATTGAAGAACTTAATAGAATTGAAGAAGCATATCGAGCGTCTGCAGGTGAGCTCTTTTGTGGCATGAACCGTCGCCATGCCCCTTTAATACAGGAAATAAAGAAAAACCTCTCCACTGACAAAATCCCTGCGGTATATGATTATATTGTCAATGCCGGATACATCCCGGAGGATCATTGGACTCAGGATGAAAAGGCCGGTGGCGGTAGAATAATTGGCGAATCATGCCACTTTGTTGATGTAATTCAGTATTTAGACAGCAGCGAGCTTCTTGCCCTCAATGTATCGTTTGCGCAAAACAGCGCCTATCCGAAGAAGGATAATTGTCTGATAACGCTGAACTTTAATTCAGGGGCTGTTGCCAATATTATTTATACGTCAATGGGGTCGAAAAAATATCCGAAAGAGCAACTTCGCGTATTCTCTAACGGCGTAGTGTGTGAGTTGGATAATTACCTCAAAATGTACCATTACGGCAGCGTTAAGAGACGTATTATAAAGCTGAAACAGGATAAAGGGATAAAGAATGAGTATGATTATATCTATAAAGTACTTAAAGGTGAATCGAAGAATACAGTTATTGGGGATGCCTTTGTGAATCACAGGTTGTTGATAGAAGGGATTAAGTAAATATCACAGAATTCACACGGGAGATTGAAATTATGAAGGCATTAGTTATAGGGTCATCTAATATCAAGCTTATGCCCTATTTATTCGGCTATTTTGAACAGCTATCAAAAATGAAATATGATATAACCTTATTCTATTGGGATCGAGATGGGAAAAAAGACAGACCTTTGCCGGAAGATGTTAAAGCTGTTTGTTTTAAAGAAAATATGAAAAATTATATACCAAAGTTTGCTAAATTTAGGAACTTTATTAAGTACAGAAGAGAGGCACTGAAAGTAATTAATGCACAGCAATACGACCTGATAATTATTAGCAATGCGCAATTCGCTGTATTATTGAGCGATGTATTGCTCAAGTGCTATAAAAAGAATTACATTTTTGATTATCGCGATCCTTCTTTCGAAAGAATTGGAATATACAAAAAAATAGTAGCGTCAATTGTGTTAAATTCAAGAGCTACCTTTATAAGCTCGGATGCATACCGTAAATTTTTACCGAAATGTGGACACTTGTACATAGCCCATAATATAACGACGACGGATTTAGATCACAGAGAAATCAGAAGAGCGCTTCCCAGAGAAACAAAGATAATCCGCATTTCCTTTTGGGGTTACATCCGTGATACAGAGATTAATCTGTCTCTGATAAAAGAAATTGGGAATGACAATAGATTCGAGCTTCATTATTATGGGAGAATTGAAAAGACAGCGGAAGAGATATTAACGTACTGTAAAAAATCTGGTGTTAATAATGTGCATATGCATAGAGAGTATCTTCCGGAGGAACGGTATGATTTTATTAAGACAACCGATATTATTCATAACGCTTTAGATAACATTAGGGGTAGTAATCCGAGAATGACAAATAAGTTTTATGAAGGGGTAATATTTTATATTCCGCAATTCTGCACCAATGGCGGATTTATGGGGACGGAAGTTGTGAAACACGGTGTTGGAATTAAAATTGACTTTTCAGTCCCATTTGCAGACAAACTATATGACTATTACAAAAACATCAATTGGGTTGATTTTGAGAAAAAGTGCGATAATTGCCTTGAAGCCGTATGGAGAGAACAAGAGAATAGTGTGGGTATTTTAAAAAGGGAACTCCAATTCAATTAAGAGACTTTTAAGCTATAATGATTCGAAAATGATGCCTATTTGGTATTTAAATTAAATATTAGGGGATCTAAAGATGCTGCAATTATCTATAGCTGAAAGCATAGTACTGTATATTATGATAGCAGTTCTATCAGCGGTTCTAATGCGTGTAGCTCAAAATGAATTTAAATTTAACAAAATATTTATATTTCTTGCTTTTCTGGTCATTGCGTTACCATCTGCTTTTAGATATGAAGTAGGCATGGATTATACAGGATATGCGCTTGCCTACAATGCTATAATAAGAGCCGGCAGTATTTATAATAGCATGTGGGATATTGAGTATTCTTTTAAAGTGTTGTCTTTCATTTCCTATTATTTGATTGGATCACCTCAATTACTATTTGTTTTTTACGCTGTATTAACAAATTTATTTATTGTATTGGGTATTTATGCTTATCGTAAAGAAACTAGCATGAGTATTATGATGTTTATGTATACCACAATATTCTACTTAGCGACAATGAACATTGCAAGGCAGATGCTAGCTATATCCATTGTCTTTTTTGCCAGTAAATATATTAGAGACAAGTCGGATAAGTCATTTATTAAGTACGCATTATTTGTTTTGTTGGCGGTTATTTTTCATAAAAGTGCATTATTGGCGCTTGTATTTTATCTGTTCGCAATAAAAGTTGATGCAGCAAAAAGATTTTTGCAAATTATGATGTATGTTCTTCCAATAATAATCATATTTTTTATGGATCAGTTGCTTAATTTAATTACTAGTTGGAGTATTTTTAACGAATATGCAACTGCTTATACAGGTATAGGTATGACAATAGGTTTGGGATTTGTGGCCCAGTTAATAATATGTTTGCTCATTTACATTGGTTACAAAAATAATCATTTAAAGTGTTCAAAAAACATTCAATATTTCATTGTTCAATTTAAGATTTATGCAGCAATTTTTTCTCTTACCCAATATCGCATTGATAATTGCGGCGGAAGGATATCTTTGTATTTTTTAATTTTTGATATAGTAGCCCTATCTATGTTAGCAAAAGCGGGATGGGGGTATGATCGAAATAAAAGCTTTAGGATATATTATAAATGGGTGCCTTATGTATACGCAATTTTATTGTTTGCTATGAGTTTAATTAATGACTCGCAGGGGTGTTTGCCATATTCCTTATGGACAGGTTATTAACTCAACCTTCGGGTATTTTTTTAAAATAAAATAAGCTCAAAGACAATGGTTTCATTCCTTTTGTGCATTGAGTTTGCGAAAGGTATTGGTTGTGATAATGATTATTATTGGCATTTCCATAGCAACATATAAACGGTTAAATGGATTAGAAAAATTGTTAGATAGTATATTAGAACAAAAGTTTTACAAAAACAAAAATATTAATCTTAAAATAGCTATAGTTGACAATGACCATACTGGTTCTGCCGAAGCAACAGTTGAAAAATTCAGAAAGATTTTACCTTGGGAAATATTATATGATATAGAAAAGAATTTAGGCATACCATATGCAAGAAACAAATCAGTTGCGCTATTAGGCAAAGTTGATTTTGTGGTTTTTGTGGATGATGATGAAATCGTAGATAATTATTGGATAGACGAACTAGTCAATGCACAAAAAAAATATAGTGCCGATGTTATTACAGGACCTGTTTACAATATTTTTCCTTCAGGAACTCCTTTGTGGCTTTCTAAGGCAGATTTATTCGTATATAATGAAGTTCATTATCCTAGCGGATCCTTATTACAGTCAGCTGCTACCAACAACACACTTGTTAAGTGGGAAGTTATAAATAAATATTCAGGTCCCTTTGATATTTCGTTTGCATTCACAGGTGGTTCAGATTCTATGCTATTCAGGAGTATTTACAGAGATGGTTATAGTATTGTTTGGACCGAGGATGCTAAAGTTTGTGAATATATTCCAGAAACACGTACTGCCATAAGATGGATTGTTTTAAGGGCATATCGAAAAGGTGTAACAAGGTCAAAATGTGAAAAGAAACTTTTTTCTGGTCATATGCGCTTATTTCTACTTGTACGCATAGCTAAATCGTTATTTAGGATAATTTCAAGTGCTTTGTTTTTTGTCCCCACCTTATTTTATGGTAAGAAATCTATAATAATTAATTTATGTAATTTTGCAAGAGGATGCGGAATGTTTCTTGGCTTATTCGGCATAAATTATGAAGAATATCGAAGAATACACGGCAATTAAAACTATAGAAGCGGTAGTAAACTTCAAAGGCTATTGGAAGTTAATAATGTACGGTCAAGCAAATCTGAGGTTAACAAGTATTACCACAACACCTCTGTCAAAAGCCTCAAAAAGTTCCTTCTGTTCCTTATCCATTTCGGTCAACATGACCACCCGGACAGGTTATTCGTGCGCTTTGGTGTGGTATTACTGTGCTTTCCGTCATATAGGGCCGTCCACCGGTTTATCATCAATGACATTAGTAATAAAATTGTCCTTTATCCGGGTGACAAAACGTATGCCGGCACCGTAATAATCATCCCATTTTTTATAGTCCATTACATTAGGGGTAGAGCTTAAATGGGTGGTAGTTTTTTGTATTACAGCCTTTGCTGCTTCGGTAAACACGGAGTTTTTTAATGAAAAGCCATGATATTTATGGAATTTGACTTAATTTAAAGAAACATTAACGATTATGAGCAAATTTAAGCTTTGGCTTTTGGTTGGTTTTTAAATGCAACGCTAGTGAAGAACAGTGATAAAATTTTGGAGTGGTAATTACTAAAAGCTGTTAGAGAAAATGGATAGGAAGTAAACCTACATGCAAAGTAGTCAGATCAGTTTGTTTCGAAAGCAGATAAAACTACTACTACAGCACCAGTTAATTATGAGGGTTATTAAAGGTGGTTTTTGGGTATTCACACTAAGAATAGCAGAGCAACTAGCTGTTCTTGTTAAGAATCTAGTATTAGCGAGAATTCTTACGCCAAATGAATTTGGGTTAATGGCCCTTGTCTTAATAGCTATTTCAATATTAGATGTTTTTACTATAACGGGTTATCAACAATTCTTGATTTATAAAAAAGGCACAATTAATTCATATCTGAACTCAGTATGGACGATAAATCTTATTAGAGGGATTTGCCTGTGTTTGACATTAATAATATGCGCTCCGCTCGTAGCTAGTTTCTTTAATACACCAGAGGTTACCATCTTATTAAGACTTACCTCGGTTAGTTTCATGTTCATGGGTTTGACTAATCCGGCTATTATAATCTATCAAAAGGAACTCCGATTTAAAAAGATGTTTGAATATTCATTTAGCGGAACCCTAATGGACTTCTTGGCAAGTATTTTTATAGCACTTGTGTTTAGGAACATATACGCATTAATTGCAGGATACTTGACTGGAAGCTTAATAAGATGTTTGATGTCTTACATTATATGTTCGTATAGACCTAAATTGGAGTTGAAAACAGAACAAATAAAAGAACTCTATGCTTATGGCAAATGGGTGGTTGGCACTTCAATCATTACATATATAAGTATTACAGTACCGCAGATAGTTGTTGGAAAGGTAATAGGTATCACCTCATTAGGATTATTCGCAATGGCTGACAAACTTGCTAATATTCTTACACGTGAAGCAACAAATATAATATCGCAGATAACCCTCCCAACCTATTCGATGCTTCAGGATAATTCAGACCACGTGAAACGTATGTTTGAATATGCAACTTATCTTATTGCATTAATCACACTGCCTATTACTCTTTTTGCAGTTGTTTATACGAATGATTTGCTTCAAATCTTATTTGGGGAAAAGTGGATAGATGCTTCAAGTTTTCTCGTTTTTCTTGTAATTGTTGGTTTCCTTCGTGGGGTTTTTGCTATTGGAGGAGCACTTTTTGATGGGATTGGTCATCCGGAATATAATTTTAAAATGAACTTAGTTAGAGCTATGGTATTTTTAAGTACATGTTATTTTTCGGCGGTCCGTTGGGGTGAAATAGGCGTGGGAGGTTCAATGTTGCTGTCAATAATTTCAATAATTCCATGGTGGTATTGGGGGATATCTAATTGTCTATGCATCGGTCGTCGTGAAATCATTGCGGTTGTTCTAAAACCTATAATTATATGTATGCCATTCTCCATTGTCTTACTGCTTTTAAAGGCACTACATGTAAAGATTTTTTGGTCATTCGGCATACTATTATTTATACACATTTTCTCAGTGATGCTTAGTATGTTTAACAATTATTCTAAAAAAGGCAAAAACGAGATTGGATGTGATTAGAAATTGAAAAAGCAGGTGGAACGCAAACATTATTTTGGTTTAGCGTATGATAATAAAAAACGTTTCTGTAGTTACTGGCACCAGATTCACGAAGTTCTCAGCAGATGTCCGGAATCTGTACTTGAAATTGGAATAGGTAATGGTTTTGTAAAGAATTATCTTACCAATATGAATTTATCGATCATGACTTTAGATATTGATCCCGATCTGCATCCAGATATCATTTCTTCAGTGACAAATATTCCATTAAGTGATAATAGCATAGAGATCATAACTTGCTGTGAGGTTCTAGAACACCTACCGTTTGAAGATTTTGGGCGAGCCCTGCGTGAGATTTATCGGGTATGTAAAAAATATGCTGTAATATCATTGCCCGATGTCCGAAGGGTGTATCGAATCGAGTTTCGAATACCAAAAGTAACAATTGTACAAAAACTAGTACCTTTGCCATATATACCTCAACCACACCATTTTGATGGTGAACATCACTGGGAGATTGGCAAAAGAAGTTTTCCTTTCGAAAAAATAAGGAAAATTATTAGTGAAAGCGGTTTTGAGATTATTGAAGAATACAGGGTAATGGAGATACCGTATCACCACTTTTTTATACTCGGTAAATAAATTGAAGGAGAGAAAGCTGCGGCTAACCCGGCCAAGCCTGCCGGGCATCCCTACCGGATATCTTTTTTTATTGCCCTTATCTTCACTGTAACTGGCGAATTGCATCAGGTGTATAGGATTATTGATATATATTATTGACAAAACTTCCCCACCTCTGATATTCTGAATATCAGAGGTGATTAATTGTGGAGACTTTAAAAGTTGGACAGAGAGGAACAGTGGTTATTCCCGCGGTTCTTCGCAAGGAATATGACCTGAAAGAAGGATCGCTGTTAATAGCTGAACCGCGACCGGAAGGAATTCTTTTGCGTCCGGCGGTTGCTCTTACTGTAGAAATGTATTCCCCGGAACGCAAGGCCCAATTTCTTTTAAATAACGCTCTAACTGTGGAAGAATACGCCTGGGCCATGGATGAGGTTAAAAAGCTTGGTTTGAATCCGGAAAATATTCCTCACGAAAAGCCCGGGAATATTTAATATGGATAAGCTTTTTCTTGATGCGAATATTTTGTTTTCTATTTCCTATGGTAGTCGCAGCCTGGAATATTTTTGGGATATGGCACGGGAGGGCCGTTGTGAACTTATGGCATCTGCCTATGTGGTAGAAGAAGCCACGCGTAACCTTTCTAGGATGGATCAAATAAAACGGCTAAATGAACTTCTTAAAGATATAAATATAGTAACTGAAGTCGATCCCAAAATGCCATGTCCCGTGGTTTTGCCCCAAAAGGACCGCTCGGTACTTTTGGCCGCTATACAAGCCCGGGCTACGCATTTAATTACCGGGGATTTAGAGCACTTTGGCAGCTATAGAGGGAAAACAATTCAAGGGGTGCTTATTTGCACTCCAAGGGATTATTGGATGTGTCGCTAAAGGAGCGTATGAAACCAGGCTATAATCAAAGAAAGAGCCATTCACCTGATTGTGAGTGGCCTTTTCTTTTTCTCCCTTTTCAGGAAGGATTCAACGCTTTACCGTCGAATTTTACTACAGCTTGTAGTATGCTGTCCATTTTTTAAATTAAGGGGTGCGGGGATTGATACAGCTGCAAAATGTGACCAAGGTTTACCAGAGCGGCAACAAAGCGCTATCTGATGTTACCCTGCGCATTCATAAAGGTGAATTTGTGTTTCTGGTCGGCCCTAGCGGGGCGGGCAAATCTACCCTGACCAAGCTTTTGTACCGGGAGGAACTTCCTTCACGGGGCCAGATAATCTTTAACGGTAAAAATGTGGTGCGCATGCAACCGCGAGACGTCCCCTATCTGAGGCGCAAAATCGGTATGGTGTTTCAGGATTTTCGCCTGCTTTCACAAAAAACAGTATATGAGAACGTGGCTTTTGCTCTGGAAGTGATCGGCTCTTCCAACCGGGAGATAAAAAAGACGGTGCCTGCTGTCTTAAGCATGGTTGGTCTTACCGAGAAAGCTGATGTTTTCCCGGACCACCTGTCCGGCGGGGAGCAGCAGAGGGTGTGTGTGGCGCGGGCGATTGTGAACAACCCAATCCTGATCATCGCTGACGAGCCCACGGGCAATCTGGACCCGGAAACGTCCTGGGAGCTGATGAAACTATTTAAGGAAATAAACAGGCGGGGCGCCACCATCATCATGGCTACCCACGCCTGGGATATAGTGGACACCATGAAACAAAGGGTGGTCGAACTCACAGGCGGTAAAATCGTACGGGACGAGGAAGAAGGTGCGTACCGCTATGAGGATTAAGACCATCTCCTATTATTTCCGCGAGGCTTTTCTGTCGGTAAAGCGCAACAGCTGGATCTCTATCGCCTCGATTGGGGTTGTGGCTGTTTCTCTGCTGATCCTGGGCTGTTCGCTGCTGCTGGTGATGAATGCCAATAACATTGCCGCCAACCTGGAATCCAGCGTAGAAATCAGTGTTTTTCTGAAAGATCAGACGACTCCGGATCAGGTCAAGGAGCTTGAAAACAAAATAAGAGCCATGCCTGAAGTGACCCAGGTTGTTTTCATATCCAAGCAGCAGGCGCTGGAGGAAATGAAGGACAGCTTCGGTGATAAAAAAGATATCCTGTCCGGTCTGGAAGAAAAAAATCCGCTGCCGGACACTCTCCGGGTCAAGACTATTACCGCCGCCCAGGTGGCGCCGCTGGCCGGGGAACTCGAATCGTTCGCCCAGGCGGATCAGGTCCGCTATGGCCAGGGCGTGGTGGAAAAGCTGCTGGCTTTGAGCAGGTGGGTCCGGACGGCGGGACTGGCTGCCATGATCCTGCTGGGAGTAGCGGCGGTGTTCCTGATCGCCACCACTATCCGCCTTTCTGTCTACGCCCGTCGCAAGGAAATCGGCATTATGAAATTTCTCGGGGCGACCGACTGGTTTGTCCGGTTTCCATTCATCCTGGAGGGGATGGTCCTTGGTCTGGCCGGCTCGCTTATAGCGGTGCTGGTGGTCTACTTCGGATACCTCTCCCTGATCGGCAATATTCAGCTCTCGCTGCCTTTTATGCAGCTGGTGACAGACCTGAATCTGATTAGACCGCTGATGGGAGGGCTTCTGGCGCTGGGACTGGTCATCGGGGCGGCAGGGAGCCTGATCAGCATGCGCAGGTTCCTAAAGGCGTAGTATTTGGTCGTCGGTCGTCAGTCGTCGGTGTATTCTGCATTCCTTTCAGGTGGACAATGGGGACGGACCTCATTTATCGTCAGGTTAGTTAAGTAGTTGATACTTTTAGTCGAATAATATCTTAATAGAAGGGTGATTTATTTGTTTTCAGGTTTTTTAAAGAAAAGAGCGCTGATCTTAACGATAATGCTGGTGATTCTGGTGGGTACGCTTGGTTTGGCGTACGGCGACGAGTTGGATGAGCAGTTGAATCAGACCAGAGAGCAGTTGGAGCAGAAGAGGACCGAGGTGGACCAGGCCAGGGGAGTGGTCACGGATTATGCGGGGCAGGTGGCCTACCTGAACAACCAGATCACCGAAAGAAACCTTCAGCTTAAGGATCTGGAAGATAATATGGCCAGGGCCAGAGAAAATCAGCGTCAGACTGAGGCCGATCTGCAAGAAGCAGCATTGAAACTTGACCAGAGCATGGAGCTGTTGAATAAAAGAGTGCGCGATATGTACGAGGCGGGCAACGTCAGCTACCTGGAAGTTCTTTTTGAGGCCAGTGATTTCAGTGACTTTATCAACCGTCTTGAGATGTTGAAACGGGTTGTGCAGCAGGACGTGTCTACTATAGATCAGGTGAAAGCCGACCGCCAGAGGCTGGACAATAAAAAGGCCGACCTGCAGGTTCAGCAGGAGATGCTCGCGGCTCTGATTACCGAGCAGGACGCCGCCCGCAAGGAGCTGGCGGCCCGGCAGGGAGAGAAAAACGCCCTGCTGAACGAGGCGGAGTACAACCTCTGGGATATCGAGACCGAGAAGGACAGATTGGAAGCTCAGGAACAGGCTATTTTAAAAGAGATCGCCCGCCTGCGCTCGAAAGACCGTCCCATCTCCAGCGGCGGTTTTGCCTGGCCGGTGCCCGGCTGGAACGATATTTCCTCCCCCTTTGGCTACCGGGAGCACCCCATCCTGGGCTCGATCCGTTTTCACTCGGGCATTGACATTCCCGCGGATTACGGGGACACTGTGGTGGCGGCCCAGGACGGCACCGTCATAGATGCGAGCTACATGAGCGGTTTCGGCAATATCGTGATGATCGATCACGGCGGCGGTGTCACGACTCTGTACGCCCACCTGACTTCCCAGTTGGTCTACCAGGGTCAGGAAGTCAGCAAAGGAGAAGCCATTGCCACTATTGGCAGCACTGGGCTTTCCACCGGCCCTCACCTCCATTTCACTGTTTATGTTAACGGCGATCCGGTGGAGCCGATGAACTATTTTTAGAATTCTTTTTGAAAAGAGGCATATACCATGAACATTTTCCGCTGTCTGGCCGGTGTTTTCTTTGGTTTGGTTATTGGCGCCTTGCTGTTTCTGACGCCTGCCGGTACGGCCCAGGCTGCAACTGTGCCCATGGAACTGCAAGAGCTTGCCGGCGGCGCCGATACTATTGTCACCGGGACTGTGGTTGAGCGTGAGAGCCGGTGGAATGACGAACGAACCCATATTTTCACCACCCTGTCAATCTCGGTGGAAGATGTGCTTAAGGGTGAGCCGGGCCGGCGTGTGATTACCATAGATACACCCGGCGGTGAAGTGGGCGGTATGGGCGAACTGGTGTCCGACACACCTGTTTTCACCAGGGGAGAGCGGGCGGTATTATTTCTGAAGCATTCTTCTGATGGCGCCGCATACGAGTTTTACGGCGGCACAGGCGGCAAACTGTCTGTTAATGAAGGCCGGGTGGGCCGGCTGCCGCTGTCTGAGTTTAAAAAGCGCATAGACGCATCTCTTCGAGGGCAGCCCCTGTCGCTGGAAAACAACGAAGAAGTGTTCGCCACGGGAAGCCCTGCCATTACCGGCATAACTCCCGGTTCCGCGTCAGCTGGTACAGGCAGCCTGGTTACCATTACCGGCAGTGGTTTTGGCGGCGCGCAGGGACAGGTCTATTTCTTTTATAGGACTGGCCAGTCGTACCTGGCGGGCAGCGTCAACTCCTGGTCGGACACAGTAATCACTGTTGCTGTTCCAACAGGCATTATTAGCGAGTACCCGGCGTCAGCGAGCAGCGGCCCTGTTTTTGTGCGTACCCAAGCGGGGCTGGACAGCAGCCAGTATCCTTTTGCGGTAACTTTTTCCTACGGAGGCTGCAAGTGGCCGGGAAGCAACCCGACGGTTAACTATAAGGTGAATCCAAACACCGCTGATTGCAGCGGAGAGGAAACGGCGGTCCAAAACGCGGCGAATACCTGGAACGCGGTTTCAAACAAGAGTTTTTCATTCAATTACGCCGGAGCGACATCCGCCACCAGCAGCGGGAATGACGGTGTCAACGCGGTGCTGTGGGCGGACCTCGGCTCCAGTGGCATCCTGGCCCGTACCACATACTGGTATAGAGGAGAGACCATTGAGGAGACGGACATGGTTTTTAACGACTATTATTCCTGGGGTACGGCGGATGACGGAGATTTTGATATTCAAACGGTGGCGCTCCACGAACTGGGCCATTATTTAAACTTGCGCGACCTATATGGCGACGTGAGTGGTTATCCT
>CAZJGV010000005.1:29703-38270 GCA_964545615.1 uncultured Pelotomaculum sp. | reverse complement strand
ATTTACTGGATTGATGGCATATAATCCACTCGATACTCCTGTTTTATCAGTCGTATGCTTTTTTCCAGGGCTTGCCATACAGGAATGATAATTCTTAACATATGCTGGGGGTATTTGTACGGATGGATTATGAACGTGTGGTTTTGGAGTTATTTCATTGAGCGGCACAGCTGGCAGTCATACCTTGCCACCTGTGCCGCCAGCCTGGGGTTTGATACCGTTCGTGCTTTCGCTAACGGTTTGTTTTTCTCCCTGTTGGGACCGGGGGTAATGAAGATTTTACTCCGCTTTCATCAGAAGTCAAGAGTGTTTTACCAGCTCTGAAAAGGGGTTTTATACTTTGAAAAGAAAAATTTACTATGCTATCCCCCTTCTCTTGCTCTTGCTGGGTCTGCTTGGCCCGGCGGTTTACTCAAACAAGGTTAATAAAGATGATACTTCACCAGCTGTGGCCGTTATAGATACGGTTGATTCTGCAGCTACATTAAATCCGGCCCAGAAAACCGCAGGAAATGTTAATCCAGCCCAAAGTGTAACTTCATCCTCAGAAATAAACAAAGGTACGGCTGACGCCAAGCTAACCGGACCAGAAGAAGGCCAGTCTGTTACCGGCTTGCCGCCGGTTTCCGAAATCACCCCCTCTACTGATACAGCCGGGAGTGCTCCGAACGGTAAAGAAGTTACGGCTAAAGTTGCTGTGCTGGGCAAAAATGAAGAACTCCTCTATGGGCCGGCCAGTGTTAAAATAACTAAAAAGGACGCCGGGAGTGTTACCGCCCTGGATGCCCTGGACGCAACTGGGTTGAAGTATAACATGTCAGCCAAATGGCCGGACTTTGTTGAATCTGTCGCTGGTCAGAGCAATAAGGGCCAATCGGGCTGGATGTTCAAGATTAACGAAGAAATACCGCTGGTTGCTTCGGATGACAGGCTGGTGACAAATGGAGATAAAGTTATCTGGTGGTACAGCAGAAATATGGATATCCCACCCCCTGAATGGGATGATTTGTTGAAGCGCTAAAAAAGGAGTGAAAGCAATGCGGGTAACCAGGAAAAAATATGTATTTGCTGTGACCATAGTGATCGCCGCGCTGCTTTTTGCCCCCGCAGCAGCGCCGGCGCTGGCCGCCGGTGAAATCAAGCCTGCCATGGACGGGGCCGCCGCTTATTTGCTGGCGCAGGAGAAAGCTTCGGAACGGGCGCTATCATTATGGACCTATTTAGCGCTGGCTGGGACGGGACAGGACATTAGCGACACCAGGGCATTGATGTCATGCCGACAGTGGTATGAGGGGATAAAAACCGGTGAACTGAACGATTACAGCCTTCTGGTCCTTACTCTGGTGGCTGCCGGAGGCAACCCTTGCGATTACCAGGGACGGAACCTTGTTGAAATGATCCGGGCGGCCCAAATTCCAGACGGAAAATTTGCCGACAATATTGACGGAAGCGGACTGGGTGACAGCGGGGAGCAAGTCCTGGTCAACGCGCATATCTGGGCGGTCCTGGCCCTGCAGGCGGCCGGAGCTGAAATACCCGGTCTCATTAAGGCCCGGCAGTGGCTTATCGCCCGGCAGCATACTGACGGAAGCTTTAACTGGAACGCAAACAGCAGTAAACCGGATGTTGATTCAACCGGCATGGCGCTGATGGCTCTCGGCGCTATCGGCGAGAATAAAGACAGCCCGGTTGTGCTGAAGGCGGTAGCCTACCTGAAAAGCGTCCAGGAAAGCGATGGGGGGTTTTCCTCCTGGGGCGCCCCCAACCCGGAATCATGCCGCATGGTCATATCCGGGCTGACAGCGGTGGGGGTTGATCCCGCCGGGCCGGAGTGGACCAAAGCCGGCGGCTCTCTTGTTACAGCCCTGCTGAACTATCAGTTGCCGGACGGCTCCTTCGAGCATATCAAAGGCGGCGGCGGTAATATGATGGCCACGGAACAGTCCCTGCAGGGGCTGGCGGATTTGTATCACGGCAACACTCTTTTTGAACGCTTGCAGGAGAAAAACGCCGCCGCCTTTGCCGGTAATACCGGCACGGAGCCGCAGCGGGTAATCCGTTTCATGCCGGGAGAGGCAAAATACGAAGTAAGTTGGGGTGGCATAAAACAGGTTCAGAATATGGATGTAGCGCCTTTTGTAGAGAACGGACGCGTTTTTGTGCCCGTGCGCTACCTGGCCCTGGCTCTGGGCTTGCCGGAAGAAGGCATTGCCTGGTCCGCCCTAACCAGCAGCGCAACTCTAACCTATAACAACATCACGGTCAAGCTGACCATGGGGGAAAATATTTTATATGTCAATAACCAACAGGCGCCTATGGACGTAACGCCGCTTTTAATGCCGCCCGGACGCGCCTTTTTGCCAGCCCGTTACGTGGCTGAAGCCTTCGGCTATACAGTCCGGTGGGACAGCAGTGAAAATGCTGTCATTATTACCATGCCAATAACTTAATAACTTAGGTACCCGGTACGCTAAGTGAAGGAGCTTTTTACAATGCTGCAGCAGTTTTTTTATCAGGAGAAAGGGTTGTTTCTGCAAAGCCTGCACTCTGCTGCTTCGCTGACATACATAATGGTTTTGTTTATACTTTCCCTTGTTTTTTCCCACCCCCTCTTTCTGGCGGGGATTTTGCTGGTTACTGTCCTGACCATTTGGGCGGCGGACGGGCTGGCGGCATGGGAAGGCTATATGAAGGTCGCCGTGTGGATGGTTGTGCTGATTATGGTAATCAACCCGCTGGCGGTTCATGCCGGAAAGACAGTATTGTGGCAAAGCCCCGACCTGCCGCTGCTGGGAAGGATGAACATCACCATGGAAGCGATAGGTTACGGGGCGGCCATGGGTGTACGCCTCCTGGACATAATCAGCATCTTTTGCCTTTACAGCCTCATAGTCCATCCGGACCGGCTGCTGAACCTGCTTTCCGGGTTCGCCAGCAAGTCCGGCCTGGTCATTACACTGGCTACCAGGCTGTTTCCGGTAATGGCCAACTCTATGAATAACATCAGGGAAGTGCAGCAGCTCAGGGGGGTTGACTTCAGCACGGGCAGTTTAAAAGTGAAACTCAAAAAGTACTCTGTTATGTTTAATATACTGCTTATCTCTTCGCTGGAGGATTCCCTGAATATAGCTGAAGCGATGCAGGCGCGGGCTTTCGGCAGCGGACAGCGCTCACGCTACAGGAGGGAGTTTTTTCGGCCAAGGGACTGGATCTGCCTGGCCGGCTGCCTTTTTGCCCTGGGTGTGACCGTTTATATTATGGCAGTCGGCCTGGAAACCTATCATTATTACCCGCGGTTGGACAGTCTTATCAACAGCGGCGCGACCGTGCTGGCCCTGGCCGCGGTTATATGCGGGCTGTTCCTGCCGGTTTTACTTAGTTGGGGGTGGCAGCGGTGTCAGTATTTAAAGTCGAAAATTTGACTTACTTTTATCCTGAAGCTAAAAAGCCGGCGCTGCAGAATATCAATACCACGATAGAAGAGGGAGAATTCCTTCTTATTACCGGTGGCTCCGGCTGCGGGAAGTCCTCCCTGGCGCGCGCTCTAGCCGGGTTGATCCCGGATTTCTACGGAGGGACAATAGGCGGCGCAGTTTTTTTTAGAGGTCAGGATATCCGGGCTATGAACCGCCGCGCTCTGGCCAGGCAAGTCGGCATTGTTTTTCAGGATCCGGAGAAACAGCTGGTCATGACCGGTGTCGAGACGGAGATAGCCTTCGGGCTGGAAAATATAGGCCTGGCGCAGCAGGAAATGTTCCGCAGGGTAGCCGAAGTAATGAACTTTTTAGAACTCAATTCATTTAAAGCGGAGGTTACCTCCAACCTGTCCGGCGGCCAAAAGCAGAAACTGGCTTTGGGCTCGGTCCTGGCCATGCAGCCCCATACCCTGATCCTTGATGAGCCCACTTCTCAGCTTGATCCGGTAGCGGCGGAAGATCTTTTTAACCTGATTAAGCGACTGAATGAGGAATTGAATTTAACCATTGTGTTAATCGAACAGCGCCTGGAACGGTGCTTTCATCTGGCCGACAGGGTGCTGGTGATGGAGAATGGAAAAATCATAAAGGCGGGGACAGCCGGCGAGGTGGCCTCCTGGCAGGTAAAAGAGGGTTTGCCTTTTGTCCCCCGTGTGGCCGCCTTTTTCGCTCACGCGGGATTTGCCGATATCCCTCTGACTGTAAAAGAGGGGCGCAAGAGATTAGATGAGGTTTCCTTCTCAAGCACAAGCAGCGTCGCCGGTAGGCATGTTCTGAACCCGGCGCAGCAAAAAAAAGCGGCGCCTGGGCCGGTTGTTGACGTGAAGAACCTGTGGTTCACCTATCCGAACGGACGGGAGGTACTGCGAAGCATAAATCTGACTGCCTGGGCCGGTGAGTTCGTAACTGTACTGGGAGGAAACGCTTCCGGCAAAACCACCCTTCTAAAAAACCTGGCCGGGCTATTAAAACCCGGACGCGGCAAAGTTATGGTGTCGGGCAAAGAGCCCGGCCAGACGCCGCCTCAGGAGTTGGGGCGGATTATTGGATACCTCTCCCAGAATCCCAATGATTATCTCTTTCAGGATACGGTAGAGGAAGAATTAAGGTTTACCCTGGCCAATTTAGACCTGGCGGATGGTGGAAATATAGAGAGGCTCCTGGAAAGACTGGATCTGGTCCGCTACAGGACGACCAACCCCAGGGACCTGAGCAGCGGAGAAAGGCAGCGGGTCGCCCTGGCCTCGGTGCTGGTAGCCGGACCGAAGTTGCTGGTACTGGACGAGCCGACACGAGGCATCGATTACCGATTAAAAGCAATACTGGGAAATGTGCTGCAAAAGCTGGCGGAGGAGGGTGTCACCATCATTCTGGTGACGCACGATGTTGAGTTTGCCGCGGAGTATGCGGATCGCACAGTCATGCTGTTTGACGGCCAGATTGCCTGTGACGGTCCAAAACACACTGTACTGGGCAGTTCCATGTTTTACTCGCCCCAGATCGGACGATTGTTCAGGGGCTATGACGATAGCGTGCTTACCTTGCGTGAAGCTGTGCGTAAAATACAGTTGTCTCCGGCCTGGCAGACGGCCGGTGAGGTCAGTTAGCCGGTGACTATCTGGAGAAAGGAAGTGGACAGGTCGACAGAGCGCTTTGCAAAATGGAGATTCCCTGCTTTCCTTTTGGCCGCAGCCGCGTTGCTGGCTGTTTCCGTCGGCGCCGGCAGCAGTCAAAACTGGGGTTTGCTGGCGGTGGGTATAGTCCTGCTGGCTATCATATTCTTATACCGCGGCTTTGAAAAGAGCAGTGTTTCCACACGTGAGATCGCTGTTGTTGCTGTGCTGGGAGCTGTCGCGGCGGTAGCGCGGCTGCCCTTTGCCGCCCTGCCCAATATCCAGCCGGTAACCTTCCTGGTAATCATTTCAGGCTATGTTTTTGGGGCGCGGGCGGGATTTATGATCGGGTCGACCGCGGCGCTGGTCTCCAATATCTTTTTGGGACAGGGTCCGTGGACACCCTGGCAGATGTTCTGCTGGGGATTGGCCGGTTCTTCGGCCGCCCTCTTCAAAAATGTTTTTTCGGGGGCTGGGCGTTGGAGCATGGTTATCTTCCAGTGCACCTGGGGCTATCTATTCGGCTGGATTATGAATTTGTGGTTCTGGACGGCGTTTATCAACCCGCTGACCTGGCAGTCTTTCCTGGTCACCTATGCGGCCAGTTTCTGCTTTGATACCTGCCACGCGGTGGGCAACGCGCTTTTTTATCTTCTTTTCGGAGCCGGCGTAATAAAAATCTTAAAAAGGACTAAAAGCAAGCTTGAAGTCAGTTACCTGCCGGCCCAGGAACTGAGCGAACCACTTTTAAAAAATTAGAGCGTCTTATTTTTTTTGCATGATAACCGGGAGTGACGCGTGTTGTTTGAAGAATTCACCACTTATGATCATAACATTCCGATCAATGGCATCAGTTGCTATCTGGTCGATGAAAGAACCTTCCTGATTACTTCCGTGCACTGGTTGAAAGTACTGAGTTCCGCGGCCCTGGGCGGAGAGAGGCGGCGGGCCAGGCATATTATCAATCATACAGTTAAAAAGAGCTATAACTGCGATCATCCGGATCAGGATTTGGCCCGTTTGGCGGCAAAAATAGGACTGAATGAAGGTGTTATGGGACTGATGACGGCCGTCGATGTGAGGCACACGGTGGTGAGGTCGGGGATAAGAAAAGATCTGGCGGCAGCTGTCCTTTGCACGGCCGGCACGGGCAACGCCTGCGCCGCCGGGATCCCTGTCGCTCTTGGTGAAGATGCGGCTGCTCCAGGAACAATTAACATCGTGGTTCTGATTGACGGCAAACTGACCGGAGCGGCCATGGTCAACGCGGTGATTACAGCCACGGAGGCCAAGACCAGGGCGATGTTTGAGGCCGGTATCCGCCTGCCTGACGGCGGTATGGCCACAGGCACAACCACCGACGCTATTGTGATCGCCTGCACCGGGCGGGGAAAACCGCTTCCTTACGCCGGCGCGGCCACCGAACTGGGATATCTGGTGGGGCACACGGTGTACCGGGCGGTGGAGCAGGGTCTGAAGGACTACCTGGCGGCGGTTGTTGCGGGAAGACTGGCCGGTTGTACTTAAGCTGATTAATTATTAGACAACCATGCCGCTGATGCAGTTCGGCAGAGGGTGAAATCAGCGATGCAGGTTCGGTAAAGAGGCTTTGGAGACGATGATTGAACTGAGGCAGTTAGCCAAACACTACGGTAAGATCAAGGCGGTCGACGGCATTGATTTAAAGATTAACCGGGAAGAGATTTTCGGCCTGCTGGGACCGAACGGCGCCGGCAAAACCACCACGCTCAGGATACTGACCATGCTTGCCATTCCCTCCGGTGGAACCGCGTCGATCAACGGTTACGAGATAAGCCGCGATTTCGGTAGAATCAAGAAGGAGATCGGTGTGGTTCCCCAGTATATTAACCTGGACCAGGAGTTGACCGCCAGTGAGAATTTGGAACTGCACGGGCGGCTGCATCGAATACCCCGCTTGCAGCGCCGGCACAGAATTCAGGAACTCCTCGCCTACGTGGAACTGACCGAACGGGCGCATGACCTGACGGACAAGTTTTCAGGCGGTATGAAGCGCAGGCTGATGATTGCCAGGGCTTTGATGCACTACCCCCGGGTGTTGTTCCTGGATGAGCCGACAGCCGGTCTTGACCCTCAGACAAGACGTAAAATTTGGGATTTGATCAGGAGAATGAATAGTGAAGGCATGACCGTCCTGCTGACCACCCATTATATTGAAGAGGCCGAAGCGCTCTGCCACAGGGTGGGCATTATCGACCAGGGCCGTTTGATAGCCCTGGGTACGCCGCCTGAACTGAAGAAAAGAGTGGGAGAGGTGGTTGTGGAAGTATATGGCCAGGGTGGTACGGAATACCTATTTTTCCCCGGCCGGGAAGCGGCTCTGGCATACGCCGGCGGTCACACAGGGAATGTTGTGATCAGGGCCGCCAATCTGGAAGATGTTTATGTGGAACTGACCGGGCGCAGGGTAGGTGATTAGAGGTGGATTTTTACACTGTTTTCTGGCGTGAAATGATTGTTTTGCGGCGCACCTTTGTTAAATTCTTCGCCTCCCGGCTGGTCGGTCCCCTGCTGTACCTGGTGGCTTTCGGCTGGGGGTTGGGCCGGAATGTCCAGATGAACGGCGTCAGCTATATGGAATTCATCGTGCCCGGTATTATCGCTTTAAGCGCCATGAATACCAGTTTCAGCGCGGTGGGCAACAACCTCAACATGAGCCGGCTCTATTACAAGACCCTGGATGAATACCTGATTGCGCCGGTCGGCGCCGCCGCCTTTGTGCTGGGCAAGGTCCTGGCCGGAAGCGTGCGCGGTTTGATTGACTGTGTGATTATTGTCGGGCTGGCTATTTTGCTGGGAGCGCAGATTATGGTTAACGGGTGGCTTTTTCTGGTGATCCTGCTCACCTGTTTGCTTTTCTCAGCTATGGGTGCGATAGCCGCTATGGTGGTCAATTCTCATGAAGACATGGCCAATTTCTTCACGTTTGTACTTCTGCCCATGTCTTTTTTATGCGGCACCTTCTTTGCGCCTGACCGTCTGCCACTGGTTATCAGTTATACTATTGAGGTCCTGCCCCTGACCCACGCCAGCTACCTGCTGCGCTCCATCGCCTCGGGCCAGGGGCTTCTGGCAATCTCTCTGATAGTGCTATTCGCTTATACAGCAGTTTTTTTTGCGGGCGGTGTGGCGGCGGTACGGAAAATCAGGTAAACGTGAACCGGTGCATTCTAAAAATCAGTATGAGGGGGTAATTAATTGAACACGGAACTTCTAAAAAAGGGATGGGTACAGGTGTATACCGGCAACTGCAAGGGGAAAACCACGGCTGCCCTGGGCCTGGCTTTCCGTGCCATGGGGCGGGGTTTGAAAACTTATGTGGGACAGTTCATGAAAGGGCAGAAATATTCCGAGCTGAAATCGGCGGAAATGTGCCAGCCCTATATCACTATTGAGCAGTACGGCAAAGACACATTTATCCATGTAAAAAATCCGCCGC
>CAZJGV010000005.1:25904-29693 GCA_964545615.1 uncultured Pelotomaculum sp. | reverse complement strand
AGAGGATGTACAGATGGCACGGGAAGGTCTGGCAAAACTTAAAGAGGCGATGTTTTCCGGTATATACGACATAATCATATTTGATGAAATCAATACAGCTCATTACTTTAACCTTATTACAACTGATGAGATGCTGGAGATTATTAAAACTAAGCCGGATGGTGTTGAAATAATATTTACCGGCAGGTATGCCCCTCAGGAAATTATAGACGCGGCGGACCTGGTAACGGAGATGGTGGAAATAAAGCATTACTATGAAAAGGACGTTCCTGCCCGCGACGGTATCGAGCGATAAATTAACGGATATATTTATCATTCACAAAATGGATATATAAGGTTTTATCCGGGACGACACTCATAGTGGCCCGGATTTTGGTAATATAAGAATTTGAGAACCCTATATAAATGTTGACAAAAAGTAGCTGTTAAATTAATATTTGTTTTGAAGAATAAGTAAAATAGGTATAATCATAGCTTGATACTCAAGTTGATTAGTTAGGGAAGCAGGTGAAAGCCCTGCGCGGTCCCGCCGCTGTGAAAGAGGAGTCCTCCCTCAAATGCCACTGGGAAACCGGGAAGGCAGGGAGGGTGATGACGCTTGAGCCAGAAGACCTGCCTGTTTTTTAACACCATAATGCTCTACGACGGATAGGGAGGTGTTTTTACACAGTGGTTTTTTGCAAGCCTGCTGTTTGTTTTAAGGAACTAAAGGGTGATAGGGGAGAAGCTTTCACGGCGTGGTTTCTGTCAGGAGGTAAGCACCATGAAGTGTGAGACTGACGGAAATCAGTTGACAGAAAGAGAAGAAAAACTATTGAGGCTTATCCGCAAGATTGAATACGGTGAAATCAAGATTATTATACAGGATAAGCAGCCGGTAAGAGTTGAAGAGACTAAAAAATCCATAAAACTGTAAAATGATGCTGACCGGAAAACCGGAGGCGCTATCTTTTAAATAAGGTAGTGCTTTTATTATTTTTAAAGGGGGTTTGGCGATTGATTAAAAAACCCTTTGAGATAAGTTTTACCGGGCCGCCCGGCCAGGCTGGCGAGATCGTCCGGGTATACAGCCGCAGCAGCAAAACCTGGGATGACGTCAAGGGGGGAGCGCTGGCGGGCGAAAAGCTCCAGGACTGCGTGTCCGGCGGCCCTTTAGTATTGAAAATAAGCGGCGGCGGCAGAGCGGGCGTACCCCAGATTACGGTAAAAGGAGCAACGGAATAATGCTGAAAAATGGCCTGGTTCAAGTTTTCCAGGTAGATAAAGAAAACACGATCCTGGGAGCTTTGTACATCAGCCTGCTTGCGCTGTCGCTGCTCGCCTATCTTTTAACGGTGGTGCTGCGGCCGGAGGGGTACAATCCCGGTATTTACCGTGACGCCTACGTGTACTTCATGGTGTTTGACTTCATCCTGTTTTCGCTGTTTATAGCTTTCTGGGATGTCGACGGTGTGGAAACCCGGGAAGTCGCACATTTCCTGAAACTTCTGGCAGGAATTACGGTAATGGCTTTATCTTCCGTTCCCCTGGTCCTGACGATATTCATGACCGCCAGGCTTTACCCTTTCAATTTTGTGCTCCCGCTTTTAATGAAGCCCGCCTGGGGGCTTGCGGTATTATGTCTCAAAAGCCTTATAAGTGCTTTAAAGCCCGGCTGGAGGTGGACCAGTTTCGCGCTTGCCCTGTTCATCTTTTCTACACTGGCACTGGGTAGCCTCCTGGCGTTTTTTTCCGTGGAGTACCGGCAGGCGGTGATCACCACCTTATATGACCGGGATATAGGCGCGGTATTTTTTCTCAACCCTCTCCTCTCGCTGGCCGGGCTCGTCTATGCCCAGGCCGGCGGCGGGAGCCAAATGGGACATACACCTTTTTACGCCTGTGCTTTATTCTGGGGGCTGGCATCGGTTATTCTATTCTTCTGCACCGGGAGGATTACTGTAGGGCGCGGGAGGCGACCCGGCCATGAGTGAGAGCACTGTCGAGTCGGCGATCAGAAAGCTCCGAAACAGGATGTGGCTTGAGAATATAGTGGAAAGCCTGGTTATCACGCTGCTGATATCTTCCGTCTGTATCCTGCTGCTGTCTGTTTTGGGGCATTTCACGGTCATTGTGCATGTTTTCAGTAAGGAAGCGTTTTTACTTGCCGCTTCCTGCGTTGCCGGAACGGCCGTCGGTCTGGCCAGGCTCCGGGGATGAAGCGGGCCGCCCAGGTAGGTGACCGGCTTGGCCTGCAAGATCGCCTGATCACATACCTGGAGTACCGGGACCGGAGCGGCGCGGTGCTTTCCGCTTTCAGGCGGGAACTGGGCGAAGTTCTGGCGCGGCGCAGTCCCGTTGACATGTACCCCGTAAATTTTCGCTGGAAGAGAGTGCTGGCGGCGGTATTAATCAGCGCGGTTGCCGCCTGCGTGCTTTTCGCGCCGTCTCCCCATATGGAAGAGGCAAGATTTAAGGAAGCGGTAAACAATGAGTTGAGGCAGGAGGCGGAAAACGTAGCGATAATAAAAACCGCCTTGGCAGAGGAGGCCGGTAAAAGGGGTGAGTCGTTCGGACGTTTTTTTGATGAGCGGGTGGCTCTGCTCGCCAATTTGGAAAGGGAATTGAACAAAAGCTACAGTTACCGGGAAGCCGCCCTGCAGGTTGCGGACACGCTGAAGGAGTTGGAAAGGCTCGGGACGGGAATTGCCGGCGAGGACATGAAAGGACTGGCGGGAATAATCGAAGGAACCGGCGATAAAAACGCCGATACCGCCGGTCTTTTTAAGCTCGGGGATGCGGCAGGCGTCGCCCGCGCGCTTCAGAATATGAATTTTAGCGAGGCTGAGAGCAGGGTAATGCTGGAAAACACCAACAGGCTGCTTAAAGACCCGGAACGTACGCAGGCTCAAAAACAGGTTCTGCAAAACATCAAAACCGGACTGGCGCAACAGGATTTCAACGGCCAAAAGCTGTCGGAAGCTCTGCGGACGCCGCCGGGCGACAGGGACGCGGGGGGCGTGCCGGAAGTCGATACAAAGCTGGAGAGCATGAAAGAGCGGCTGCTGGCCAAAAGCGGCGACGGTTTTGAAAGCCAGCGCGGCGGGTCAAAGGGGACTATGTTTACGGATGGCGGCAGCTCCGACCTGAAGGAAGGGGAAATCACCAACCGGGAAGCCGCTTCAGTTGCCCAGGGCGATACCGGCAGCCAGGCGGCGAAAAACCCGGACGCCGTGGGGGGTGGGACCCCTGGCAGCGGCGGCGGGGAAGCCGGCCGGGCAGGCCTGCTGGCCAGGAGCGAAGAACCGGTTTTTGCCGGCGGTGACGCTGCCGGAAACCTGCAGGAACTTCAGGGAAGATGGCAGGAAGAAGGGGGCCGGCTGACCGAGCGGCTTTCCAACAGGGTTATCGGCCTGGAGGGAGAGAGCGGCGGCCGCGAGACGCTGTACGTTGAATTCGTCGAAGACGGGATGACCTATATGGACAAGTTTGCAATACCACCCGGCCAGAGGGAGCTGGTGCTGGAATACTTTAAAAAGCTGAATGGAGAAGATTAATGGACGACATAGCGCTGGAGACATTTCCGGAGTTGTTCAGGGCGGTAGTGGCGGAAGTGGAAAAGCGGGTAGTTGGGCAGGGAGAAATTGTTCGCCAGGTCCTGACGGGGATCATCGCAGGCGGGCATATTTTGATGGAGGGAGCGCCCGGCCTGGGGAAGACGGTGCTGGTGAAAACCTTTGCCGGGGTTTTGGCTCTCCCCTTTTCCAGGATCCAGTTCACCCCCGACCTGCTGCCGGCCGACATCACCGG
>CAZJGV010000005.1:6298-25894 GCA_964545615.1 uncultured Pelotomaculum sp. | reverse complement strand
AAAACGGGCTTGAGTTCGCTTTCCAGGAAGGTCCTATATTCAGCTCCCTGTGCTGGCCGACGAGATTAACCGGGCCACGCCGAAAACGCAGAGCGCGCTGCTGGAGGCCATGCAGGAAGGAAACGTTACCGCCGGCAGGAAAACATACCGGCTGCCCGAGCCCTTTTTCGTGCTGGCTACGCAAAACCCGATCGAGATGGAAGGCACCTACCGCCTGCCTGAAGCACAGTTGGACCGGTTTGTGTTCAAACTGGACATCCGCCTGCCTGAGGAGCACGACATCCATAAAATTATCGACATTACTGTTTACAGCACGGAAACATCTCCGGTCGGCAGGCAGGTTTCAAAGGAGCAGCTCCTGGAAATGAAAAGAATAGCGGAACAGGCGCCGGTACCCTCCACGGTAAAAGAAAAGGCGGTGCGGATCATGCTGGCTACCCACCCGGACCGGAGCGAACTGCAGCTGGTAAAGGACTACGTCAGATGCGGCGCCAGCCCGCGGGGAGTCCAGTCAATGATCACGGCGGCCAGGGTAAGCGCCCTGGCCGGGGGCAGGTTCAACGCTTCATCGGAGGATATCGTGGGAATGGCTCTGCCCTGCCTGCGGCACAGAATTTTCCTCAACTTCCGGGCGGCGTCCGACGGGGTGGATGCCGCTGCCATCATCAAAGAAATCTTGAAAAAGGTGAAATAAACTGAACCAATTTCTTTGCGAAATACAGGGCCTGCGCATTATGCCGGGCAAAAGGGCGGCCAAGGGGGGCAGCGGTATGCACCTTGGCGGCGGCAGGGGTGTTTCCCTCGATTTTTACGGCCACAGCGCCTATACGCCCGGAGAGGATATCAGAAAAATAAATTGGAAGGCCTACGCCCGGACAAGGAACCTGTATGTAAAGGATTTTACCGAGGAGAGGCAGATCAAGTTGGGGGTGCTGTTGGACCGGAGCGCTTCCATGGATTTCGGCAGTCCGGGCAAGTGGGAGTTCGCGGTCAAGCTGGCCCTCGGCCTGGGTTACCTGGCCCTGCGGCAGGGCGACCGGCTGTCCTTTCTGACCGTAAGCGGTGGTTTTGAGGTTTTAAAGGAAAACGCCTCGGGGCTGGGGCACTTTTACGACCTTTTAAAGGTCGTGCTGCGGCTCAGGCCGGCCGGCGCCACCGTCCAGGACGCTTTCACGGGAGCCCTGAGCGGAAAGAGCGCAGATATATTTGCCCTGCCGCTGGATAGAAAAAACACTGCGGCCACGCCTCTTACCCATATCCTTCTGGCCCTGGCCCTGGCTACTTTTATCGGGGAGATCTGGGTGAGGAAGATGTTGTAAATAATGGTTATGAAGAATGTTGTTATTTATTGATTAGGTCACAATTATTTGGTAAATTTGCATATAAAAGTATGATAAATTACAATATGTTACATTGCTGACCGGAAAACCGGAGGCACTTACCATTAAGAAAAGTGCCTTTTGTGTGTTGCGGCAGGCGTCGGGGAGGGAGAGTTGCTCATTGAGGATCGGAACTGTTAAAACCGTCACAGCGTTATTATTGGCCCTGGTGTTATGCGCCGGTTTGTTCAGCGCAGCCGCCTCTGCCGCGGAGTCCAAATTAACCCGGGACGAGGTGTACAAAGCGGCCCAAAAAACCATCGACTATTACCAGAATACTTACCGGCAGCAGGAGTATAAAGGCATCCTGGACTGGCCCGCTCTGGGACTATTTGGCTTCGGTGAGGATGTCAGCGGACCCGGGTGGACGGTAAACGGCAAAAACGGCGCTTACTGGCGAGAGCAGGAAGTCCGGCAGGGAATTGGGCTTTCCAGGACCAAGAACACCGACTTCCAGAGGACCATCATCGGGGTGTGCGCAGCCGGGAAAGACCCCCGGAACTTTGGCGGCCTTAACCTGGTGGAGATCGAGAAAGGCACCATGCTGCCCAACGGCCATTTTGCCGATTCCGTGGCCGATAGAAAGACGGGCCTGCCTGTAGGTGAAGACCTGATTAACGCCCATGTTTTCGGCGTCATTGCCCTGCACTGCGCCGGGGAGGCCATTCCCAACCGGGACAAGTGCCTGGAGTGGCTGGCCGGGCAGCAACACAAAGACGGCGGCTTCTCCGGGGACGTTAAATACTTCGATGACGCAAAAGATTACGATTTGGTAGAGTCGGACGTGGATATGACCGCGGCGGCCCTGATGGCCTTCGCTATCCTGGGCGAGAACGGGAACAATTCCGTGGTTGCCCGGGCTATTGATTTCCTTAAAGAGAAACAACTGAACAACGGAGGGTTTTATTCCTGGGGGACTGAAAATCCCGAGAGCTGCGCCTGGGTAATCCAGGCCCTGACCCTGCTGGGACAGGACCCCATGGGACCCGAGTGGACCAAACCCACCGGGGGCAACCCCGTCAGCGCCCTGCTGCGGTTCCAATCGCTCAACGGCGGCTTTACCCATGTGCTCAGCGAAGACGAAAACCTGCCCATATATGATAACGGAATGTCCACCTACCAGGCCCTTTACGCTCTGGCCGACGCCTACAACAAGAAGGCTGCCTACGACCTGCTGCATGAGAAATATAGCTCCGGTTACGCTGAAAACAACGGCCTGGCTAATGACCGGGCAGATGAATTGGGTGAGGTTCTGACCGTTAAGCTCAGCATCGGCAGCACTGAAGCCGTCATCAACAGCAAAACAGTGTCCTTGGACGTGCCGCCCGCGGTGATGGACGGCCGTACTGTAGTGCCGGTGAGGTTTGTGGCCGAAAACATGGGGGCGAAGGTGGACTGGCAAAGCGATACCCAGACAGTCCAAATCACCCTGGACGGTAAGGAAATAAGCCTGGTCATAGGTCAGGCCAGGCCCGAAGAGGGACTGGACGTGCCGGCGCAAATAGTCAGCGGCCGCACCATGGTGCCCCTGCGCTATATCTCCGAAGCCTTCGGGGCTGAAGTGAAATGGCTGCCGGATACCCAGAGCGTGGAAATAGAAAAAAATTAGGGCAAACAGCCAAAGCATACGCGGGGTTCAATCCGACCCGGGTAAAGCATAAAATAAAGCCATTTTGCCGCTTACACTAAATCAGCCTTCTTTATGAGTTTAGCGGTTTGGCCGAACTGCAGGTCAGCCTGATTGAAGACCAGGTTGAAGTCTGATTCTGTTTATTTGTGAGTCTTTTTAAAAAAATAAAAATGTGAGCGTGGAGCATCTTTCCACTGATGTCAAACAACAATTATATTTTTGAACCCATGGAGCACTGGCCTGATTGGGTTAAAGTATGTTATATTATGGTAAGAGGTGGTTGGCTGTGAGAGAGGTCTCTTTGGACCGGTTGCAGGCATTAAAAGATTTTTTTGGCGCTTATCCGGAAGTGGTGGCTGTTTACTTATTTGGTTCTTATGGTACGGAGCATGAACATGCGGGAAGCGACCTGGATCTTGGTGTAGTTTTCCGGGGAAAATTAAAATTACAATATGAGTTGCAAATTGAAGCTGACCTATCTTCGCTATTAAAGACCGACAGGATCGATTTTGTTAACTTGAATTGTGCTCCGGTAGCGCTGCAATTTCGAGTTTTATCTGAAGGGTTATTGATATATGAAGGAGATTATATATTGAATTCCAACTTTATAGAGCATGTTCTTCGAGAATATAGGGATTACAGCTTTCACTATGCGCGTTTTGCTGAAGAGAGCCGTAAAGCGCTGAGAGAGGAGTATCTTCCTAATGGTTGATAAAGATATTATTCAGCGCAAAATTTTATTTATGGAGGTTACTCTTCAGAAACTAGAAAAAACCGCTGCCCTTTCTTACGAAGAGTTTAAGGCGAGTTTCCATTTTGCGGATTCGGTGAAGTATAATCTTCAGGTAGTCATTGAGGCCATGATAGACGTTGCAAGCCATATCGTAGCCAGAGAACGGTGGGGGATCCCCGCGGCTTCGGGTGACTATATAAAGCTGCTGATGGAACATGGCGTTTTCGGAAAAGAGCAGGGGCTGCGCTTTATTCAGATGATTAGATTCAGGAACAGGATTGTCCATCTTTACCAGGAAGTAGATGAAAATCAGGTTTATCAGATCCTACAAGAAGAATTAGGAGACATCAGTGCTTTTATTAAAGGGATTACAGAGAAATATTTGATATAGAATTTTTGTAAATAAAGGATTGAAAATCAGGAAAATAATGTGATAAGCTGTAGCTAAAGTAAATATTGCCAGATTTGAGATGCGGGCTGACCGAAAAACGGAAGCGCTTCCCCTACCGGGGCGGTGCTTTTTTTTACAACTGAATGACTGACTGCAGGAGGTTCCGTGAAACACGGATTAAAAGGGAACCGGGTGCGAATCTTGGGCGGTCCGGCCACTGTGAGTGGGGAGCGAGCTTCAAGCTATGCCACTGTCCGGCACTCAATGGTATCTTAGTTGCATAATGGCACTAAGTTTGCCAAAGGTAACGGTTTTCAAACACTGTTTAGATTGCCATTGAGTGCTGGACGGGAAGGCGGAAGGAAGCGATGACCCGCGAGTCAGGAGACCTGCCTCTGCAAGACAGCAAAACCTTCCGAGGAAAGGCGTAAAGCTATAGACAGCGGCGCTCCTGGGTCCGTATGGAAATACGCGGCTGCGGCGGCGGAACCGGGTGTCGCATAAAAGAGCCCCGGCTTTCTTCGGAGGGCCGGGGTTTTGTGTTTTCAATAAGACCCGGCCTGGTCGGGCGCGCATCGCGTATGGGAATATGTATGCAAGGGGGGTGAAGGCCGTGGAAAAAAACGGCGCGGAAAATGAACTCACTGAAAAGGGAAAAAAGCTTATCGACCTGATCAGGAGCATCGGGTATGGAGAAATTCGCGTCACCGTCCGGGACGGCGATCCCATCCTGGTGGAGGAGGTGAAGAAGTCCATCAAGCTTTAGTGGGATCAAGACATGCGGCGTCCTGGGAAAGGCCTGTCGTTATCTTAAGACAGTGAATTCTATGTTAATGAGAGGGGGTGGTTTCATTGAAAGATTAAAAAGAGCATTTGAAAAAGAATAGGCACTCTAAGGCGGAGTACGCGAAAGATCTTTAACAAATGCTCTTGCAGACATTGTATCAAGTTCAACGGTTTTTTCAACAATTAAGTCGAGAATTGCTGAAAAAGCAATCCAGTGAAAGATTAACCGAAAAGGAGAGATGAATGTTATGAAAACCGGCAAAACCATGAGAAAAGCGTTTATGCTGGCCCTGGCCTTCATGCTTGTCTTCGCGCTGGCCGTTCCTGCGTTCGCTACGGATTATTTCACCACGACAGACGCTTCTTATCTCCAGGGGAGCTCAGGTTCGTATGCCACTTCCACTACGATTTACGTTAGCTTGGTTGTGGAAAGCCGGCAGATCAGCGGCAATAACCTTTGCAGAACCGTCAGCAATGTCGCGCTGAATCCCGGCGGCACCTCCCGGACTTTCAATGTCAGGGATGTCCTCTTGGCGGTCCAGGGCACGAATGGTTTGACCTTCAATGACAGCTCCGGAAATCCCATCGACTCCAGCGACGACTACGTCTACTCCATCACCGATACGGACCCCAACCCCGACCGCACCTACGCGCCCACCAGCCCCACGGCCTGGAACGGCTGGATGTTCCGGATCGACGGCCAGTTCCCGCTGTTAGACGACAATCCCTTATGGGGAGCCTCCATCTCCACCGCCTACCTCACAAACTGGGACACCATCCATTTCTACCACGAAGACATGGATGATGGCGGTTCGGGCGCCTACTACGCCAAAATCACCAGCGTCTCCAATGACGGCAATAATCTGACGGCCAATGTGAAAGCCTCTTCCACGTATTATGAAGATGATTATGATTGGGTCGTTAATAATTTCACCAATTACCAAGGCGTGACGGTGCAAGTTCTTGATGCGGACGGGGTTTCAATAACTTCCGGTACCACCAATGCTTCCGGCAACGTCACCCTCAATATCTCGAATCTGGAGACGTCGACCTGCAAAGTAAAAGTGGTGCGCAGGTTCCTCAGCACCGGAGACTACCAGAACGGGTTGATTCAAAACACTGAAGACCTAGTGGTCTACACGCCGCAGTAGGAATTAAAAGAGAACGGGGCGGTTTTTCAGGCCGCCCCCGTTTTCTCTTTGAGGGGAGGGATTCGAAAGAGGAAAAATTTTTAACTATCGTGATTTTGCTTACGTAAAGGAGGAAAGACAGCTATGCGCAAGATCAAAGGTTACCCGGGCTGGGCCGCCGCCTTGCTGCTGGCCCTGCTCGCCGCGGCCTGCCTGCTGTGCCCCCCGTCGGCGCAGGCGGACGCGGACTGGACCCGGGTGGACGATGCCAGCCTGGGAGATGTTACATTACAAGGCGTGTTGGCGACCTCGCCGTCCGACGTCTACGCCGGGGGCTTCGACTCCCGCGGAGGAACTATCTTTCATTATGACGGGGCAGCCTTGACGGTCATGATCGAAGGCTTAAACACTATCAGGGGCTTTTGGGCCGCCGGCCCGGACGACGTCTACGCCGTGGGCGACGTTGGCGCCATCGTCCATTATAACGGCACCGGCTGGACAGCCATGTCCAGCGGCCTGACCGAAGTATCTTTAAAAGGCGTCTGGGGCAGCGGTACGACCAACGTCTACGCCGTGGGCGACTCCGGCGCCATTGTCCGTTATAACGGGACAGGCTGGTCGGCAGTACCCAGCAGCGGCACGACCCAAACCCTCAACGGCGTCTGGGGCAGCGGCCCGAACGACGTCTACGCCGTGGGCAACTCCGGCGCCATTGTCCATTATAACGGGACGGACTGGTCGGCTATAACCGCCGCAACCGGTACCCTGTTAGGGGTTTGCGGCAGCGGGAATGACGTATACGCCGTGGGAATGGATAATGAGAGTGTTGGTGTATTTCTCCGCCATACCGTTGCGGCAGCCGTGCCCGTCACCGGCGTCACCCTGTCGCCGGAGACGCTCACCCTGGCCGCCGGTGAAACATACGCCCTGACCGCCACGGTCGCCCCGCCCGAGGCCAGCAACAAGAGCGTAACCTGGAGCTCCGGCAATGAGGCGGTGGCCACGGTCAACGCCGGCGGCACGGTCACCGCAGTCTCTACCGGCACAGCCGTCATCACTGTCATCACGGTGGACGGCGGCTTCACCGGCTCCTGCGACGTTACTGTGAGCGGCGCTATTCCCTCGGCGCCCGAGATCACGCCCAACGGGGGCACCTACGAGGCCCCGCAGAGCGTTACCGTGAGGGTCTACGCCGACCTGACGACCGGCCGGGCCATCTACTACACTACCGACGGGTCCGCTCCCACGGTGACCGGCGGCGTGTACTACACGGGGCCTTTCGCGCTGCAGCTTGCACAGGGCGCGACCACGGTGCGGGCGGCGGTGTACGACACCGGCAGCGGCCAGTGGAGCGGCGTGAGCCAGGCCGTGTTCACCGTAACCGGCGCGTCCGGACCTGTGGCGCCTGCGGTGACCGACGTCAGTCCGACCTGGGGGCCTGTCGCCGGCGGCACAGCCGTCACCGTAACCGGCGCGAATCTCAGCACTGTTCAAGCCGTCTACTTCGGCGGCAATGCCGGAACGGGGCTCACCGTAAACAGCGGCGCCTCGCTGACCGTCACCTCCCCCGCCGGCAGCGGCACAGTGGACGTGATCGTCAGCGGTCCCGGCGGCGCCAGCGCCGCAAACCCCGCCGCCAGGTTCTCCTACCGGACGGGCGCCGGTGAATTGACCGGCGAGCGGGTGATCGCCACCCTGCCTGGTAGCGACGCGGTTCTGCCCTTTGAACTCTATCCGGGCCAGAGAGGGTACGTAGGCGAGCCCTGCTTTATCACCGTACCTGCGGGTACGGGTCAAATCACCGTCAAGAAGGACCCGGCGAAGTCCATAACGTCTTTGACCGTGTATGACGCGGGCGGCAACGCCTTCCCCGCCGACGAAGGCCAGCCCTCTATGCGGTGACTGTGCCCGCCGCGGCGACCCTGCAGGCGCCCTACAATATTAATTATCGATATAGTAGTAATAACATTAACATTTACTTTTACTGTGTGGAGGAAAACGCACCCAACCCCTTCGTGACGCCGTCTGCACTGACGGTTCCGGAAGGGGCCGTGATATCCCTGAACGTCACCGGGGCCGGCAGTCCGCCCCAGGCGGCGGAATGGTATTACGACTATAACAAGGATAGTTCGTATGAAAAGATTTATCAGAAACTGGAAGGGCAGACCGGTGCGACGCTGAACATCGCCGTCTCCCCTGAGTCTTTGAACCTGGGGTATTTGGACGAGTCCAACGGTAAATATTATCTCCGTTTTTACGCAAAAATAGGTAGACTTATTTCCAACGAAGTCGTGTTCGTTGTAAATGAGACCTCCATCACAGGCGCGAGATCTCTGGAAGCCAGCAACTGGGGCAGCTATGCCGGGGCGTGTCAGTGGCTGAATGTGGGCGCCGCCTTCGGCAATTCGGTGGCCGCCGGCACTCCGGTGAAATTTTACCTGACTGCCGCATTAAACGGGACGCCCGATACGGCCATCGCGGGCACGCTGCTGGAAACCACCGTCGCCGCTGTCCCCGCCGCCGCCAACTTTAGTGAAAAGGACATGGGCTTTTTGGCGGGGACTCTTCCCGCGGGCGAATACTGGCTTGCCGTACAGGTAGGAACGGGCGAAACCGCCTCCTACCGCTACCGGACCTTCACCGTCTACCCCGGCGTTAAGGAGTGCGTCAAAGCTGCTCTGGACAAGATGATCTCCTATTATCAAACGAAAGGATTTGTAAGAAACGGCACATATGTGGGGCTTTCCGTCTGGGACGACACCGGCACGGACTGGAAGGCCTGGATCCTGAGCAATTATGGCCATACCGTCTCTGATTCCCTGCTGGCCGGCGCTGACGGCAGGACCTATCTGGACGATTTGAATGAGCTTTTGGCTCGCTATGAGCAGGAGGGACGGGAACATTCCGCCAAGGACGACTTCCGTTTCGTCTGCGCCCTCTGTGCCACCGGCGCCGACCCCAGGAATTTCAACGGCAAGAATCTGATACCCGGTCTGCTTAGCCACGCCTATAATGAAGACGGCTCCCTGAAACTGGACGAGAACGGCGCCTTGATGGGCGAGGTCGATATCCTGTCGGTGTCTTATCTCATGCTGGGAGCGGAGATCGCTGCCGCCACCGAGGCGGAAGGCTATACCGACGCGCTGAAAAAGGCCGGCATCAAGGCGATCCTCCCGATGGTGGAAAGATCGGTCAACGCCCAGAGCGCCGCCGAGATTACGTCCACCGACTGGCTGGCCATGATGAGCTATCCTTTCTATTTCCTCCAGGGCGATGGTGAATACGGCGCCCGCATCACCGATGCCATCGGGAAAATGGCGGCTATGACGGCCGCCTATCAATACGCCAACGGCGGCCTGGCCTCGGGCTGGCCCGGATCCAGCAGCGGAGGCTCCTTTGATCCTGTAATATCCCCCGACGATTACGCCGTCAATACCAACAGCATGGCGGTGATGCTCAACGCTCTGGCCCTTTTCGGCACCACCGCGGAGGACCTGGAGGACGAGGTCTGGCAGGAAAACTGGGGCACTTTGATCACCGCGTTTTTTGGACTGCAGCAAGAGGACGGCTCCATGGGATTTAACGGGGCCAGCAACGAAATGGTCACTTATCAGACGTTGGGCGCACTGGTGGAGCTGTATACGGGCAGGAGCTGCTTCGTCAACGCCCGGGAAACATATTTGTCCCGCCACACTCCGGCGGCTAGGGCAGCCGGGATTGCCGCCGACCCTAGCGTGACCATGGCCGCGGGGAACACGGCCGTTGCCGCCGGCGACAACAGCTGGACGATAGATGTGAAAAGACATCCTTCGCTCCCAAGGCCGAGGCCTCCAACGGCGTGGCATCTGTTGCCATCGGCACGTCCGATCTGACCGACGCCATTAAAGATGCCAAAGAGAACAACAGCGCCGCCATCGTTATCGCCCCCGAGATCACCGGTGAGGCCAGGAAAGTCAGCGTCGGGCTGCCGAAAAGCTCCCTCTCCGCCGTGGCCTCCGAGACAGATGCCGACCTGACCGTGGAGACCCCTGTCGGCAGCGTGAGCATCCCCAATGACACCCTGGCCTCCATCGCCTCCCAGGCGGCAGGCGGCACGGTCACGGTGAGCCTGGAGGCCGTGGACAACTCGGCCCTGAGCCCGGCGCAGCAGGCAGCCGTCAGCGACAAACCCGTCTACGACATTACCATCATGAGCGGCGGCAGCAACATCAGCAGCTTCGGCGGCGGCGCCATAACAGTCTCGCTGCCGTATACCATGAAGGACGGCGAGGACCCGTCGGGCGTCACCGTCTGGTACTTAAACAACGAGGGAGAGCTGCAGCAGGTGGCCTGCGCCTACAACCCGGCTACCGGGATGGTGACCTTCACCACGGATCACCTGTCCTACTACGTGGTGGGCTATACCGTGCTGGCAGGACTCCCCTTCACCGACGTGAAACCAGACGACTGGTTCTATGACAGCGTGGCCTTCGCTGTGCGGAAGGGACTGTTCAGCGGTGCCAGCGCCACCACCTTCAGCCCCAATGAAGCAATGACCAGAGCCATGCTGGTGACAGTGCTGTACCGCCTGGAAGGCCAGCCTTCCGTTAACGGCGCCGACAGCTTCACCGACGTGGAAAGCGGCCAGTGGTATACGAACGCCGTCCTCTGGGCCAGCGCCGAAGGCATCGTGGCCGGCTACGGCGGCGGGCAGTTCGGGACAAACGACAGCATAACCAGAGAGCAGATGGCGGCGATATTGCACCGCTACGCGCAGCACAAAGGCTGTGACGTGACGGCCACAGCCGATCTGGTGTCCTATACCGACGCCGCAGAGATCAGCGGTTGGGCGCAGAGCGCCATGCAGTGGGCCAACGCCGGGGGCCTGATTGCCGGCACAACGCCGGCAACATTGGATCCCGCCGGCACAGCCACACGCGCCCAGGTTGCCTCCATCCTCATGCGCTTTGTTAAAGGCTTCGCAGAATAAGCAAAAAAGGCTAAAGAGAGGGCAGCCGCTTATAGCGGGCTGCCCTTTCGGCCTGCCGCTGCAACGGCCCGGTTGCCTTTTTTATGCATGCCGGCTTTAGCAAGTGAATCTTTTGTATTTTTTGCATAGACGACGGCGGCGTCGAGACCGTGGGCGGGCTGTACGACCCCGCTACCAGGACAGTAAAATTCCTTGCCGTACATTTCAGTAAGTACTTTGCCAGAGAGACAGTAAAGCAGTTGAGCGACCTGGCCGGATACACCTGGGCCAAAGAAGCCGTAGAGACCCTGGCCGGCAAAGGCATCATCAGCGGCAAAGGAGAAACAGTTTTCGATCCAGGCGCCGCCGTGATCAGAGCCGAATTCGCCGCCCTGGTGACCAGGATGCTCAAGTTGTAGGCGCCGTCAGGCACAGGCCAACCCTTCCAAGACGTGCCCGAGACTGCTTGGTACCACGACGCGGTAACGGCAGCCTACACCGGCGGGCTGATCAGCGGGCGTTCCGCCGAGCAGTTTGACCCCGAGGGCAACATCACCCGTCAGGAAATGGCCGCCATCATCGCCAGGGTACTGGAGAAGCAAGGCTACCTGCCCGCACGGCTGATCTGGTCGCAAATTGCAGGTGCTTTCGGCGGCAGTGAAAGTGCGCAGAAAATGTACATGCACGTGAGTACCTCGGGCTGGAACAAAACGGTCTACGACCCATATGTGAATATCCTGCGCACGACTACGGAGGCGTTTGCCGGAGTTATGGGCGGCGCCGACAGTATCAACATCGGAACGTTTGATCGGGCCATCCGGCCTGCCGATGATTTCTCCCGCCGCATTGCCCGCAACATCCATTTTATTTTGAATGACGAGGCCAAATTGACCCTACCGGTCGACCCGTCGGGCGGGTCCTATTACGTTGAAAAAATGACCGACTCCATAGCCAGAAAAGCCTGGACCCTGTTCCAGGAAGTTGAAACCAAAGGAGGCATGTTCAAAGCCCTGCAGGACGGATTTCCGCAGGGGCAGGCGGCGCAAACCGCTGCCAAACGAAGAGCGAATATAGCCCGGCGCAAGGATATCTTCGTCGGAACGAACATGTATCCAAATACCATCGAAAAACCGCTTGCCGTTAATCCGGTCGACCACAAAACGATTAAACTGAAACAAGCGGAACTCCTGGCCGGCTACCGCGCTTCCTTGGATAAAGCCGCGTTGCAAGCTGGGCTGGACGCGCTGATCGATGCGAAGGCGGAAGGCGGCGGCGGGGTTGTCGAAGCGGCCGTGAATGCTGCTTTGTCCGGCGCCACACTCGGCAATCTGGCCTGTGTTATGCAAACAGAAGGCGCCGTCATCCCTTTAATCACCGCCATCGACATCCACAGGGGCGCAGAAATTTTCGAGTCTTTGAGGAAGGCATCGGAGGCTTACAGGGATAAAACAGGATCTCCTCCCAGGGTCTTTCTGGCCAATATGGGGCCAATTCCCCAGCATAAAGCCAGAGCTGATTTTACCACGGGGTTTTTTGAGACCGGGGGATTTGAAGTGCTTAAAAATGACGGTTTCCCCATCGTGGAAGAGGCGGCCAGGGCGGCTGCGGATTCCGGGGCCCCTATTGTCGTAATCTGTTCAACCGACGATACTTATCCCGAACTGGTACCGCTGCTGGTGAAGTTGATCAAAGAAGCCGGGCCTGACACCACCGTGCTTCTGGCCGGCTACCCGGCCGATCTCGTGGAAACCTTAATGCAGGCGGGAGTGGACTATTTCATTCATGTGAGGGCCAATTGCTATGAGCTGCTTCTAAAATTGATGAAGCAGAAAGGAGTACTGTGATGGGCAAAAAACCTGATTCTACAAGCATGGAGTACGGTGTAAAATATTTCGCTCCTGATTTTGAAAAATGGCGCGAGTTGGCGGAAAAGCAGGCGGGAAAAACTCTTGAAGAAATGTACTGGCGGACGTTGGAACAAATCGACGTCAAGCCGCTTTACACCAGGGAAGACACTGAAAAAGAAGAGCATATGGGCTATACCGCGGGAATCGCCCCCAATCTGAGGGGTCCCTATCCCACCATGTACGTTGTCCGGCCGTGGACGGTGCGCCAGTACGCTGGTTTCTCCACCGCAGAGGAAAGCAACGCCTTTTATCGCCGCAACCTGGCTGCCGGCCAGAAAGGCTTATCCGTCGCTTTTGACCTGGCCACGCACAGGGGATACGACTCCGACCACCCCCGTGTCGTCGGTGACGTGGGCAAGGCCGGCGTGGCTATAGATTCCATACTGGATATGAAAATCCTTTTCGACAGTATACCGCTGGATAAGATGTCCGTTTCCATGACTATGAACGGGGCGGTGCTGCCGGTCCTGGCCTTTTATATCGTGGCGGCCGAGGAACAGGGCTCAAGTTCTCCCAGCTCAACGGCACCATCCAGAATGATATTCTCAAAGAATACATGGTGCGGAACACCTATATCTATCCGCCCGACCCGTCCATGCGGATCATCGCCGACATTTTTTCCTTTACATCCCAGAATATGCCGAAATACAACACCATCAGCATCTCAGGCTACCACATGGAAGAAGCCGGCGCCACATCCGACCTGGAAATGGCCTATACCCTGGCGGACGGTCTGGAATACGTGCGGACAGGCCTGAGGGCGGGAATAGATATCGACGCGTTCGCGCCCAGGCTGTCTTTTTCTGGGCCATCGGCATGAATTATTTTATGGAAGTGGCCAAGATGCGCCGCCCGCCTGATCTGGGCCAAGATAATCAAGCAGTTCAATCCCAAGAACGATAAGTCCCTGGCTCTGCGTACCCACTGCCAGACCTCGGGCTGGAGCCTGACGGAACAGGATCCGTACAACAACGTGGCCCGGACCTGTATTGAAGCCATGGCGGCCGCCCTGGGCCACACCCAGTCGCTGCACACCAATTCTCTGGACGAGGCCATTGCCCTGCCAACGGACTTTTCCGCCCGCATCGCCCGCAACACCCAGCTTTACCTGCAGGATGAAACCGGTATCTGCAAGGTGGTCGACCCGTGGGGCGGGTCGTATTATATAGAGGCTTTAACCGGTGCTATCGCCCGCCGGGCCTGGGAGCACATCCAGGAGGTCGAATCTCTCGGCGGTATGGCCAAGGCTATCGAAACCGGCCTGCCGAAGATGCGTATTGAAGAGGCGGCGGCCAGGCGCCAGGCTCATATTGATTCGGGCAAGGAGGCTATCATTGGCGTTAATAAGTATCGCCTGGCCAAGGAGGATCCGCTGGAAACGCTGGAAGTCGACAATACCGCCGTGCGCCAGGCCCAGTTAGAACGGCTGGCGAAATTGCGCGAAGGGCGTGACGAGGCCAAAGTGGAGGCGGCGCTGAACGCTATTACCCGGTCGACGGAAACAGGGGAGGGCAACCTGCTGGCTTTAGCTATTGAGGCTTCCAGGGCGAGAGCGAGTCTGGGTGAGATTTCCTACGCTGTCGAGAAGGTGACCGGCCGTCACAAGGCCGTCATTCGCTCGATTTCCGGCGTGTACAGCTCTGAGTTTGGTGAGGAGCAAGAAGTGGCCGTCGTCAGGAAAATGGCTGACGACTTTGAGAGGAGCGAGGGCCGCCGTCCCAGAATTATGATCGCCAAGATGGGACAGGACGGTCACGACCGCGGCGCCAAGGTGATAGCCACAGCTTTTGCCGACCTGGGCTTTGACGTGGATATCGGGCCGCTCTTCCAGACCCCGGAAGAAACGGCCAGGCAGGCGGTGGAAAACGACGTGCATGTTGTCGGTATGAGCTCTCTGGCCGCCGGACACAAGACCCTCCTGCCGCAGCTGGTAGAGGAATTGAAGAAGCTAGGCCGGGAGGATATCCTGGTTGTAGCCGGAGGCGTTATTCCCGCGCAGGACTGCGATTTCCTGAAAGCCAACGGGGCTGCCGCCATATTTGGTCCGGGCACCGTTATTCCGGTAGCCGCTCAAAAGGTTATAGAGGAAATCAACCGCCGCCTGCAGGAAGCAAGCTGAGATTATGAGCGAAGAAAAGCAACGACCGGAATGGGTTCCCGAACAAGCCGGCGGCGCTTTCACCACCTACGTGCTGGAGGGGGTGGAAGGCAGCCACGACGGGATGCCGGGTCAGACCGGCCATGGTTCTCCCCGCATTGCGACCGTTCCCCGCCGCAGGCTCGATGTGGACGATTATGTGCAGGGTGTGCTGTCAGGCAATCGGACTATTCTGGCCAGGGCAATCACCCTGATCGAGAGTAATTCTACCGCTCACATGGAAACCGCCCAGGAGGTCCTGAAACGGCTGATCCCTCACACCGGCAACTCCGTCAGAGTGGGTATAACCGGTGTGCCGGGAGCGGGGAAAAGTACCTTTATCGAAGCTCTGGGCAGTATGCTCTGCGACAGGGGGCACAAAGTAGCAGTACTGACCGTCGATCCCAGCAGCACGGTTACTCGCGGCAGTATCCTGGGCGACAAGACCCGCATGGAGGTCCTCTCCCGCAAGGAAAACGCCTTTATCCGGCCTTCTCCTTCCGGAGGCACTCTGGGCGGCGTGACCCGCAAGAGCAGGGAAACCATGCTGGTCTGTGAGGCTGCTGGTTTCGACGTGGTCCTGGTCGAGACTATAGGGGTCGGCCAGAGTGAGGTAGCTGTGCGCACGATGGTCGATTTCTTCCTCCTGGTCGTACTGACCGGAGCAGGTGACGAGTTGCAGGGAATCAAGAAGGGCGTTATGGAACTAGCCGACGCCATTCTGGTTAATAAGGCCGACGGGGATAATAAAACCAGGGCGCTGGCCGCCAGGGCTGACTATGCCAGGATCCTGCACTACCTCCAGCCGGCGACAGAGGGATGGAGGACTGCGGCCTATACCTGCTCTTCCATAACTGGTGAAGGAATCGCCGGAATCTGGTCCGCCATTGAAGAATTCAGAAGCAAAACTACAGAGTCGGGCGTCTTTTCCGCCCGCCGTAATTCCCAGATACTGGACTGGGTTTATTCCATGGTCCAGTAACATTTGCTGATTAGCTTTTTCAACCATCCAGCAGTGGTTTGTTTGAAGCTGCGGATTGAGCAGGCGATTGTGGACGGCAGGCTGTCCGCTACCCTGGCGGTCAAGAAATTGTTGAAAGCTTTCGAAGAACGGCAGGCGTGAGGATTTCAAAAAAACTAATTTACAACCCGGGGCCTTTTGGTACCTGGGGAAAAATGATATTCGTAAGCGGTTTTTCATTTTAAGGCCGCTTTTTTTATTCTCACAAGGAATTTCCGCCTACGAAAACATGCGACTCGATCTTTAGTTATTTGCTGACCCAGAGTGGAGTTGCCCAAAGAATTTGTTAAATTTTATGTTGGATTCTTCTTGACAATATTGCCCGGACAAAACTAAAATAAATATATAATGAAAATGATTATCATTATCAGTGTATAGCCCATTAGCTGGGACTGGCCAAATGTATAGAGCTTGGACAAAAGCTGGCATCATATAAGTGAGATAGTATTTAAGGGAGGTCACGTCTTGGATACAGCGTTTAGATTTAAGTACCTGGAGTGCCTGAACAGGCTGCAGGGGAGAGATTATCTCGCGGCCACCATCTCCTTTGGCGCTGCTCCCACTATTAAAGGAAAGAAGCCATCCGCCCTGCTCAATTTTTCCGTGCGGAGAAAAAACCTATTCACTCTGTGGCATTGCTATAAACAGGAGTTATGCCGGGAGTTAAACCTGGAGTACTTCGAGCTAAAAGACGGAGCGGAAAGCTCGACGGTGCTGTTTTACAGGAGGAAAATGCTTGAAAAGTATCTGGACAATAGGCGCAACCAGGAATATTTAAACAGCTTGGGCTATCAGAATGCCGTTACCCTGGAACAGAAGCTGCAGTTGCTGAAAAGGAGGTTTACCTCTACCTGCACCCATGAAGTTGGCATATTCTTGGGAATTCCGGTTGAGGATGTGGAAGGCTTCATGGAAAACAAGGGAAAACATTATTTATTGTCCAGGTACTGGAAGGTATACCGGAACCAGGAGCGGGCAGAACTGCTTTTTAAAATCTATGATGAGGCTAGAATCAATGCAGCCACTGCTGTTGTAAGGTTTAGCGAAGAGTATTATTCCCCGCGGGGTGTAATAGGCGTTGATTCTGCAAATGAAAATAACGCTCCTACGTCCTTGGAGTAAGTTCGGACATAGTCAATGTAGCGGGAAGGACAAATTATAGATTAATGTGATGAGTAAGATACTCAGTTGCGAAAAGGCGCCGGCTATGGTTTATATTCGTGAATCGGTTAACCAGGTTGTTTCCCTGTGCTCAACGCTGCCCCGGGTATACCGGTCAGCGTGAACAGCAGCACAGGGGCGTTGATCAGCATAGACGTAGCACCCTTTGGTATTCCGGCCAACGCTATGAGTCCAGATGTCAAGGTCATCCGATTTGCTAACTATCACAAGATACTTATCAGGGGTTTCCTGGACCACAGGCAGAAGAAGGGACAGGAGCTTTTCCAGGACGGACTGCGCAGGCACAATGGAGGTAAGGTCTAAAATGAATGAAAAAAAAGAAATACTGTCAACTCGAAAACAGCTATGGGAAATTGACAGCCAGTTGTTGTGTTCGGTTTGCGGCACATGCCTGTCTATGGAGGAACAGCGCAGGCTGTTGCGCAAACTCGATCTAAAGGAAAAAGATTGTTCGGATTGCGAAATTCACTCTCTGATGGTGCGGTACGGGGATTTTCTTAACAAGGTTTCTTACCAGGCCAACAAGCTGCTGAACCAAAAATATAAATATGATATAGCCCGGTATGGTGGATTGAGTGAAGAGGAGTATCTCGGTGTATGGCAGGAGCATTATGCCAGGGGGGATGTCTGTGGGCTTTATTGGGTAACCGTTACCCACCGCGGCTTAGCTGAGAACTTTGTACAGAAAGCCTTTTCTGACATCCACATGCTGTCGCACATTAATGGAGGGGAAAATCGTAAAGAAAAGGCGGAACGCGGGCGATTGGAAGGAGAGAATCGAAAATTGAGGGATAAACTGATTATCCAAAAAAAATTGCGCAAAGAGCAAGATCGGGAACTGGCGACCGGCAACAAAAGAATCAAGCTGTTAGAAAGCAAATTGATCAAACTGGAGAAGCTTGTGGAGTCCGAAAAGGATGCCAGGGAAAAAGCGGTTCCAGATGTCACTACATTATCTCAACAGTTTAAAGGTGAAATTGAGGAGAGGCGAAAGGAGTTGGAAAAGTCTTTTCGACTTATTGAGGATCTTTCCCGGGAGAAAGACAGCCTTTCTAATGAGTTGGCTCATCAACGCAGGGTAAGCCGGCAGCTGTATGAGGAGTTTCAGCGCATGTTGAAGGAGTTGTCCAATGTACCCCCGGCTTGTCAGAAGACTACCGTTGAGGGTGGTCAGTGCAGGCGGCGGATTCTGATAGTGGGAGGATTGAACCGTTTAAATACACTTTGTCAGGAAATGGTGGAAGGGTTAGGACATGATTTCGCTTACCATGACGGTTATCTGAATAGCGGTGAGAATAAACTCAAGAGCCTAATCCAGAATGTGGACATGGTCCTCTGTTCTACCGATTGCAACAGCCACGGGGCCTGTCAAAGCGTGAAAAAGTTATGTAAACGTTTAAATAAGGACTGCTGTTTTTTGAATACCACCAGTTTAACTTCCATATTTAGAGTTGTGCAAGGTATTAATGCGACGAATTCGGAGAACTGCGCGTCAAATTGAGTTGCCGGAATAGCTCCCAAAAGGTATGATACTCCTTGTTAATCATGCCAACCCGCTTGATGCAGCCGTATTATTTGTGAATTGTATGCCATGAAGTGCAGTATTAGTAGATTTTACTAGCGGAATAGATGATGTACAATGAAGTATAAAGACAAAAGATAGCCGGAGAGGGCGGGTTGTGTGCAAAAAGTATATAGACAGGAAGTAAGTGACGAAGGGTTAAAGGTAGCGCTGGTGCATGCTGCCATACACTGGGGTGACAAGGAAAAAAATCTTGCCTGCCTGCTTGACCTTAATGAAAAAGCAGCCGGATCTGGCGCCAGGATCATTTTAAACACAGAACTGGCTACCAGCGGTTATAGTTTTGCCAGCAGAGCTGAAATAGCCCCGCTGACGGAAACTATTCCCGGCCCGACAACCAGGGCGTTCGGCCAAATTTCGAAAAAGTACGGCTGCTATATCTGTATCGGTTTGCCGGAGGTGAACCCCAAAACAGGCGTAATTTATAACGCGGCCGCTTTAATCGGACCAGCGGGGCGTGTGCTGGGCAAGTGCCGCAAACTGGCGCCGGCTTGTATGGAAAACCTGTGGGCTGCTAGAGGCAACCTGCCCGTACTGGTGGCACAGACGGAGTTTGGCAAGCTGGGGGTGGTGATCTGTGCGGATGCTTACTCCTATAAGCCGGTGAGGGTGGCTGCATTGCAAGGCGCCCGGTTCCTGCTGATCCCGGCCAACTGGCCGCCTGAACATTACAACCCGGAGAAGTTCTGGCGGGCTCGGGCGGCGGAAAACGGAATATATGTCCTGGCCTGCAACCGGACGGGAATAGATCAGACTATGGATTGTCACGC
>CAZJGV010000005.1:4467-6288 GCA_964545615.1 uncultured Pelotomaculum sp. | reverse complement strand
GGCAGAGTCCTTTATTATTGACAACTGTGGAATCTCAGTCAATCAGGTAAGTTCACCGAATGACACTATTATTTACGGCACACTTCCTCTGGCAAAGGAAAGATTTATCTCAGCGGACGCGGATAGCATTCTTGGCCGAAGGCGACCCCAATATTACGGTGACATTTCCCTGGACACCTATTCCCAGTTGAATCCGGAGATGCTGCTCAGTTTGCCGGAACCCACGGACTTTATCGTCGCGACACTGCAATTCCGGCCTGTTCCACGGGAACCGGCAGTAAACACTAAGAAAATGCTCAGCCTTATTGATACAGCTGCAGATATGGCTGCGGCGGAAGGGATGACGCTGAGCCTGGTTGTCCTGCCGGAACTGTGCGCAACGGGAATAATACTTGAGCGGCAGGAGGCGGAAAATTTTAGTGAAGAGATTCCCGGCCCCATCACTGACATATTTGCCCGGAAAGCGGCTGATAAAAACATCTTTATTGTCCTGGGGATGGCTGAAAGACAGGACGGGAAACAATATAACAGCTGTGTCCTGATCAGCTCCCGTGGAGTCGAGTGCAAATATAGAAAAATCCATCTTTCGCCGCATGATGAAAAATGGGCTGAAACGGGAGACAGCGGTTTTCCCGTCTTCGATCTTCCCTTCGGCCGGGTCGGACTGCTGACAGGATCTGACCTGATGTTCCCTGAAAGCGCTGAATCCCTGGCCAAACGCGGCGCCGATCTGCTCTGTGTACCCGCTCTTTGGGAGGATCCCCGGAGTAAGTTTATCTGGGAAGCCAGGTTGGGAGAACAGATGCATCTGGCTGTAGCCAATCAATGGGGAGATGCCGGAGGAATTCACGCTATAGGAAGAAGCGTTATTTACAGCTACTCCAGGTGTCCGGAAAAAATGCTCAAGCTGGAATCAACGGCTGAGGGTGACAGAGTTAACATTCTGCGCCTCAACTCTAAAGATACCAGGGAAAAGAAGTTTGTGGAAAATATAGATTATGATACCCTGCTTAATAAAAAATAACTTAATAACTTAGGTACCCGGTACGCTAAGTCTTTTGTGCTTTCTCTTAAAACCTCTTTTCGGGGTTTTTCTATTACCTATACTTATGCGGTATCTGCGTTTCAGCTTCTATCACCATTTTTAAAAGAATAATCTTAATTATTAAAAAAGCTAGTGATATCTGCCATTTTGGACTTGCCAAAAAAATATTGTTCTGATATAAGTAATAATAACTAGTAAATAAGAATATATATTATTTAGGGGGAAAACCAGTGAATGAAGATTTATTAAAGCGACTGCGTGAAAATGGTTATAAAATAACACCGCAGCGGCAGGAGATTTTAAATGTGTTCCTGTTCAAAGCCAGCAAGCTTCCATTAAGTGCTGAAGAGGTTTACCTGAAAGTTCAAGATAAGTATCAAAATATCAGCCTGGATACTGTTTATCGCAATCTGGGCGTTCTTCAGGACCTCAAAATTATCGACAGGGTAAACTTTCAGGATGGTAAAAGCAGGTATGAATTGAATCCGGGAGGTGATCACCAGCACCATATGATTTGTTTGGCATGCGGCTCTGCGGAAGCCATTAACTTCTGTCCGTTAAAATTAATGGGTAATAACAGCATTCCGGCAGAGAAGAATTTTGAAATCAGGGAGCACACATTTGAGCTTTTTGGTTACTGTTCGTTTTGCAGGGAAAGGTCAATAGTAACGGATAGCTCCCAGTGAAATGGAGATATGTGAAAGAAAGGGGCAAAAAAATGCGTAAACCAGTATACCTTATTATTATGACAGCCCTATTGCTTAGTACGGCCATTC
>CAZJGV010000005.1:1500-4457 GCA_964545615.1 uncultured Pelotomaculum sp. | reverse complement strand
GCGCCGGAGAAAAAAGCAGACGGTAAAACCATCACCATTGTTACATCGTTTTATCCAATCTACATATCGGCTATGAATGTTGCCAAAGACGTGCCAGGTGTAAGAGTTGTCAATATGACTCCGCAGGCCACAGGATGTCTGCATGACTACCAGTTAATACCTGATGACCTGAAAACACTAAGCGAGGCTCAGGTATTTATAATTAACGGCGCAGGGATGGAAGCGTTTATGGACAAGGTGGTCAGTCAACTGCCTAACCTGAAAATTATTGAAGCAAGTAAGGACATACCGCTTATAAAAGGTGAAGGTGAAGAAGGAGACAACCCTCATGTCTGGGTGAGCGTATCCAATGACATTCAGCAGACGAAAAACATCGGGCTGCAGCTAGCCGCGCTTGACCCGGACCATGCCGCCCAGTACAGTGCCAACACCACAGCTTACGTGATCAAACTGGAAGAACTCAAGGCCAGGATGCACCAGACCCTGGAGGGTGTTAAAAACAGGGACATTATTACCTTTCATGAGGCTTTCCCCTATTTTGCCCAGGAGTTTAAGCTTAACACCGTTGCTGTGATTGAAAGGGAACCTGGCTCTGAGCCAAGCGCCGCGGAAATTGCTGAGACAATCGAAACCGTGCGTGAATCAAATATAAAAGCTCTTTTCGCTGAGCCCCAGTATCCAGCAAAAGCTGCTGAGACCATAGCCAATGAGACCGGGGCCAAAGTGTTCATCCTGGATCCTGTAGTAACCGGGCCTATGGATCCGGACGCATATATAAAAATTATGGAGGCTAATCTTAAAACTCTGGAAGAAGCGTTGAATTGACTTGCGCATATTGATTGTTAACGCAAAAAAAACAGTGTTTTCTATATGCCTCCTGTTGTTTTTTGCTTATATTGTCTGGCATTTATCAGGTATTTTAACCAAAACAATGCATATCAATAACAAGATCAGTATAAGTAGTTTAAGTATTACTTGGTCCGGGTTTTTAAATTTCAAGACCATCTTTTTAAGTATTATTATTGAGGCTATCCCATTCATCCTAATCGGAGTTTTTGTGTCGGCTCTGCTGCAGAATTTTGTTTCTGAAGAGCAAATAAAAAGGTTTTTGCCCGGAAGCAAATATTCAAAAATATTGCTGGCCAGCCTGATGGGGATTATCTTCCCCGTATGTGAGTGCGGCATTGTCCCTGTGGCCCGCAGGCTGGTCAGTAAAGGAGTGCCATTGTACAGTGCTGTCACTTTTATGCTGGCGGCGCCCATTATCAACCCCGTGGTCGCCTCATCCACAGCGGTCGCGTTCAGCGCCAACCCCAAAATGGTCTGCTACCGCCTGGGACTGGCCTTCTTTATCTCGTTCGCCGCGGGGCTACTCGTCAGTTATCTTTTTGACAGCGGCGAACTGAGAGGAACTATACAGTATAGTAACTGTGACTGCGGCTGTTCCCATTATCATAACCACTTGAGCAACACTTTTGCGGGTAGATTAGTCAGTACCCTCCGGAACGCCTGTGACGAGTTCTTTGAAATGGGCAAGTATCTGATTTTTGGCGCCTGTCTGGCCGCATTTGTGCAAACCACTGTATCGCGTAATGTTTTACTTGACATAGGTCAGGGACTATGGTCTTCAATAGCGGCGATGATGGCTTTTGCCTTTGGTATATCCGTTTGCTCATCGTCGGACGCTTTTATTGCCGCTTCATTTACGAGCCATTTCACCACCGGTTCGTTATTGGCCTTCATGGTATTCGGACCTATGATCGACGTGAAAAATGTGTTAATGATGCTGAATGTGTTCAATCTGCGCTTTGTTGTTATGCTGACTGTGATTGTTGGCCTGCTGGTTATATGCGGCGCCTGTCTTTTTAATATTGTGACGGTTTTGGGGTGATTCCTTCTGAAAAGGTATGTACAGATAAACTGGGAATCTTTATTCAGGTCTCTGATCCTGTTGGGTTTCTGCACCTTCCTGTTATGGCTTTTGATGAGCGACAGCATTGTATTTTACATAAACCCCCGCTTTGCCAAACTAACCATGGCGGCGTCGGTGATATTGCTGGTTATGTTTCTGGTGCAGGCCGGTAATTCCTTTCAACGTGCTCCTTCCACACACAGCAATAACCGTCAGGGTATGATCAAACTGGCCTATTTACCTTTTGTAGCAACTCTGTTAATTGCTTTTCTTTTTCCAAACAGTCCACTGGACGCCAGTATGGCCTCCAAAAAGGGAGTGAACCTAAACGCACGACAAAATACTGCGCAAACAGCTTCACCAAACGCCTCACCTGACAGTAAAACAATAATTCAGGATGATAACAATGGTTTAAATAACCAGGAACCAGCCACGGCAGTCAAAAACCCATTTCAGGAAAAAATCGACGATATCAGGAAGTCCGCCTTAATCAAGGTAACAGAAGATAATTTTACTATAGTGAATACTGAGACTTATCTGTTTCCGGAGTTTTATGCGGGCAAGGAAATATCCATGCTGGGCTTTGTTTATAAAGAGCCTGGCATGCAGCCCGACCAATTTGCGCTGGGGCGCTATGTCATCACCTGTTGTTCCGCTGATGCCTCCTTTGCCGGGTTTTTATGTGAATATCAGAATGCCTCGGATTTAAAGGAAGGTAACTGGCTGACCATTAGGGGAACAATAAAAGTAGGACAATATGAGGGCGGTGAAATTCCGGTGATTGTGATCTCCATTTTTAATGAAGCTGACCAGGCGCCTGAGAACCCTTATATCTATTAAATAAGTCTCCTTCGCCATCCTGTATAAATAATACCATACTTGTAAAAAGTGTTAATCATAGTTTAACTCAGGAGGCAATCGCATGGAACTCAGTACCCCGCAATAATCTTAATATTAAGACCCACACTGTGCGTGGGAGAACTAGTTGAGGAATGCAAAAATGGCCGGAAAGAATTTTTCCCGACGTGCGTCTCGATTATAGCAC
>CAZJGV010000005.1:0-1490 GCA_964545615.1 uncultured Pelotomaculum sp. | reverse complement strand
TTGCATTCTGGCGGATTACGGTTCACCCTGTATTAAGATTAGAAATACTGCCGACAGGCTGTAACTTCTATATTTTCAGGCATAAAATGTTGGGTTTTTTGTTGACTAAAGCAGCAAAGTAAACTATCATTTAGTTATGTTTTATTTATTTATGTGGACTATAATTTCCTATGCACCACCAAGTAAAACTGTTTATGTTACTTGCAGCAATGTTAAGTGTGTTTTTAGGGTTAATAAAGGGCAACTGACTGGTTAAGTCACTGATATGTTAAAAGTTGCCTAAAACACCTTAAATTTTATCGCCCGTATAAGGAGTTTTTTTACTTTTTGGGTATATATGGGTTTTTGCTTGATGGACTGGGGTTTAAGCACAATGCAAAAGAAGTTTTCTTCTTTATTGTGATATATCTGATCTGATGGAGTGAAGAACAATGCGGCTTACAAGGTGGGCAAAAAAACCCGGGCCACGGAAAGCTGTCTCCTTTGTGATGATGTTGACCATGCTTATCAGTCTGCTGTGGATTGCAAATCCTGGCACGGCAAGTATGGTAGGGGTACCGGCTGATTCGCTGACAATTAAGATTGGCTATTTTGGTGGACCCTACTACACGAAGAAGGTCTTCTCGATTAGCGACCTGGAAGCGATGCCACAGGTGGAACAGGCCTACACTTTAATCGACAACATGCCGGCTGTGGTTATAGATTCAGCCAAAGGGGTCAAGTTGACAGATCTGCTGGTGAGCGCCGGCATCGATGTGAATTCTGTACAATCATTTTATTTTTACGCGACAGATTTTACAAATGGGTGGTATGTATGTTTACCCAAGCCGTATCTGCTTGACACACCACGTTACTATTATCCGAATCTGCCGACGCATTGGGTTGGTGATAAACAACCAACCATACCTGGATCAGTATATGGAGCGATCCAGGCGCCTACGATCATAGCAACCCAGGACAACTGGCAACGGTTTGCCACCTCCCCGGATTTTAGTGTCCAGGACACCTCGACCAGGTTCAGGTTGTTGTTTGGCCAGACTGATACCGGTACACAGACTGCAATGAGATCTGCCAAATGGGTCCATGCGATCGAAGTGATGCTGGGCGGCACGCCGCCCAGTGGTGTTACCCTCGACCAGAACATAGCCAATCTTAAAGTCGGCAGCACCGTCCAGTTGACGGCGACAGTAGCCCCGGACGATGCCACAGACAAGAGCGTGACCTGGAGCTCCAGCGATACCAGTGTAGCCAGGGTCGATAACAACGGCCTGGTGACGGTTGTTAGCCCGGGTACGGCTACCATCAACGTGAGCACTGTATTTGGCAACATGGCAGCCTCTTGTATCGTGAATGGCCCAAACCAGGGTGGCGGTGATAAGGATGCTGTGCCCGCCGTCGTCAGTTCTAAAAAAAATGAGGCGCAGGAGGCTCCTGCCGAGACGCCATTGCCGGGAACCGGACGAATACGATTCTGTTCTCCACCGCCCGGA
>CAZJGV010000004.1:0-39862 GCA_964545615.1 uncultured Pelotomaculum sp. | reverse complement strand
CGTTCCGCTAACGGTGTGTCCCCTTTCCGCTAACGGTGTGTCCCCTTTCCGCTAACGGTGTGTCCCCTTTCCGCTGTGGTGTATCTCTTACCGCTGACGGATGCGCATTAAGTTATCAATAGGGATCAGCCCTTCTCCCTCATTCCAAACTACCGGATAGGAGCCGTCATCTTTCATGAGCAGAATTCCTTTGTTCAGGTCCCGCCCGCTTACCTTAACGTTACTGCCGTCTGTACCGATTACTTCAAACTGTCGCTTCTCAATATCTGTTAAGCCGACTTCCTCCAGGATCGCCAGTAAAGAAATACCCTTTTGGGCGCCGGCTTGCTGCTCCCCGGTTAATTCAACTATTTCCTCAGGGAAAACAGCCGCATCCGCATTGGTGGAAAACCAGGCCATACGCATAACGTTCATGCCCAGTTTTATATTCGGCGCCATGTTCATCGGCGCGCCCTCACCTGCAACTTTGATGTAATAGCGCTGGCTGACCATGTTTATCGCTTCATTCTTCTTGAAGCCGTCAGATGATTTCATCGTAAAGAAGGCCTTGCTGTTTACATTGTCAAAACGGGAAAAGATCTGCGCCAGTTCGATGGCGTCATCTTTACTGCCGTAATATTCATACGGGTAGGGTTCAATTCCTTTCGCCAGGTTTTTAAAGACCCATACGGAAGTGATATTTTTCTCCGGGATCTCCTTGTACAAAACGATCCTGTCGACCATCTTCACCCAGTAGGGTCCGAACTCCCCCTGCACGCATAACCGCGCAGGCCGCAGTTCTTCCGGCAGTTCGTTTTCCCCGTCGATGGTTAAAGCCAGAATCAGGTCACGTTCAGCCATAATCTCCGGCGTCACCAGACAATAATAAGCATCCTTCCCGGCAAAACCAATTCCCTTATAGTCCTGATAGTTGATGCCCAGGTGTTCCAGAACATCCTTGACGTCAGGACCGGTTGCTTCAAATTCTTCCAGAAGCCCGGTGGTCCGGTTGAAACTGGCGTCCAGTTTTTTTTGAGAAAGCGCCCGCATTTCTCCCACGGTGATCCCCTTAGGCTGCTCTATATCACCTTCAACCACAATCTTCCGGCTTTCATATTCCGGATTGCGGGTAGCAGAAGCTTTTTGCTGGGCGCATCCGGCCAGGGCAAAACATATCAGGAATAATACCAGATAAAGACATGTCCCCCTTCCACTCTTAAGCGGCACCTTAAACACCCTCCTTAACCTGATACCGAAACTCAGCAATGTCACTGTCATATTTGCCGAAACCCTTAACCAGAACCTTGATTGTCGTGTCTCTATTGATCTTGATGGGCTTGTTCAATTCAGGCTGATATGTGCTGGGATTATATAGCGCGCTTTTTTCGGCCGGCGTGGAGCCGTCCAGAGTATAATACATTTTTACCTTGCCAATTTCCTTATGCTGGAGTTTTACCGTATCGCCCCTGGTAATTTGCCCCGCCGGTGGAAAGACGGTCGCCTGCGGCCATTTTCCCGGGTCTTCCACAACCACCAGGATCTCACTGACACCTTTGACAAAGGTGTGGTTGGTCTGCTCGTTGACATTCGCCTGCGGCATGATCAGGCATAAATCGCCCGCCCTGGCCTCACTCAGATTATCGCTGTTTTCCGTATACTCGCAGGCGATAACAGGCTCAACCGGTTCGGCGCCGGCCGGATCCCCCGACAGCACTTCCGGAAAATAATATCTTGGGGTATCTAACAACTGCTCTCGCGTAAAGGACCACTCAAAATCATCTTTACCCTTAACAGTAATGCGTTTTGCCTCATCCTTAATGCCGGCGGCTTGCAGCACTGCCGCTAATTTGATTCCCCTGGCCGCATACTTCTTTGCCGCAGGCCAGTTATTGATGGTGGAATAGGCGTGTTCAAACCGGGCCCCGGGCAACTCCAGCAGCTCTGCCAGGGTCAGCCGGGTTTCTTTCACCACACCGTTGCCGGTAACCACAACCACCTTTTCGCCCGCAGTGCTGATGCCCTTTTCCTGTTGCGCAGGCCCGCCTTTACAACCGGCAATCAGGAGGACGCAAAACATGAAAAAAAGACCAATAAGAGGAGAATATTTTCCAGGAATAAAAGCATTCAGTTTCATTGGGCTTTCACTTCCCGTCACACCATTAATACAACCACAAAATGGTCAACTAATTATTTAACGCATTAATAATCACCGTCACAGCTTCAGCCCTGGTCGCGCTCCCCCCGGGACGGACGGTATTGTCTGAGTAGCCCTTCATAATCCCGTTTTCAGTCGCGCTGGCCACGGCCTCGCCGGCCCAGCCGGAAATGCTGCCGCTGTCGGCAAACTGAGGGCTTCCTGCCGCCGGAGCCAATTTGGCTGCCTTGACGATCATCACGGCCATCTGCTCTCGGGTAATCAGGTCGTCCGGGCCAAAAGTACCGCCGGCATAACCGCTGACCAGCCCGTTTGCCGCTGCCGCAGCAATGGATTGTTTAGCCCAGTGCGCCGCTGTATCGGCAAAGGTCTTGCCTTCGCTATTCTCAAGCTTGAACGCCTTTACCAGCACGGTGGCAAATTCAGCCCTGGTAATGGTGCTGTCGGGCCTGAAACTGCCGTCGGGATAGCCGCTAATGCAATCCAGGTTTACCAGTTTCGATATGCTGTCCAGTGCCCAGTGGCCGGCGACGTCATTAAAGGACAGGGTCCTGGGTGTGGTTATTTCCGTTTCAGCCGCGGCATCAGCCCCTGCAACCTGATAGGTGAAGGTGGCCACATCGCTGTCGTACTTGCCGGGACCAATTGTTATGGCCTTGATGGTTGTGCCGCTATTAATGGGTCCTAATGGACAATTGATCTTGCCTAAAACATCTGCCCGTGCTGACCACCACCGTTTGGCAATCCAGTTATAGATCGGACTGTGCACGGTAGGAGTGCTGCCGTCCGTGGTGTAATAAACCTTATCGTCATCCATATGGGCATTACTCAGCGCCACCATGGACCCCGCAGGCAGAATACCACTTTCTGGATTCGCCTGCGGGCTGTCCCATTTTTCCGGCTCTGCTGTGAGCACCTCGATTTTATTGACATATTTACTGAATAAATTGCCATTCTGCTCGGTAACCGCCCGCTGCCCCAGCATCAGCAGCAAGGAATTCAAATCGTTCATATAGGCGGGATTATTACTGCCTTCGACACTTTCCAGGGCAAGTATAGTCTCTGCCTCTTGCGCACCTGCTGAAGATCCGGGCATATGCCCGTCACCATCATTGGGGTTATCACCCTTAAGCCCGGGGAAATAATACCGTTTGTCCTTTAATAACTCTTGAACTGTAAGATTCACTGTATAGCCGTCGCTCGAAGTTAATTTAATCAGCCTGGCCTCCTCGAGCATCCCCGCTTCAGTCAAAAGGCCTCTCAACTTAACCCCTTTGCCAACATACCATTTTTTGGTGGGCCAGGTGTTAATTACACTGTACACTTGCTGGCATTGTTCCATTGACTGGAGCTGTTCCCTGGTTAAAGTCAAAGGCGTTGCTACACCATCCCCTGTGATTTCAAGGGTATCCCGGCCAGCGGCAAAGGCAACTGCGGGCGTCGTCAAGTTAAACATACCGAAAAGCAGCAACCCCAGAAAGGTTGTCATAAGACCATAAAACCATTTTTTGGTTTGAAGACGTTCAGCCTGCATTTTTAACTCTCCTTTCTATCGTATAGCCATATGGAGGCGCATGATCACCAGCGGTTAAATCAGGAATGTTGGAACACTGGCTGCTTATCTATCAACTCTTGCAGCACTTTGACGGATAAACGTTTACTGATTGGTCAGCATGAACAACTGCCCCGTAGCGGGGTCTTTGTAGACCGTGCCCATCTTTTCATAAAGCTTGCCCTCGCCCTGAGTTTCGATCAAATCGTCCCGGATATCCGGCGCCTGGGTCACATCCTGACCACGGTTCAAGTTGACGCGCTCTCCTATTTGGCCCAGGTCGACGTTCCAGTGCATGACCAGCGAAAGCATCAGCCCGCAGGCAAACACCAGCATGGCATCCACGATATTGACGGCGCCGTCAAGAGGATTGACCTCTTCAGGCGTCCTGCGCCTAGTGCTCCTCAGTCCGCCGTCCACGGGCAAACACCTCCAGTAAGCTTTCCAGCAAGGCCTCAAGTGAACTCAAGTATTCCTCGTACCACCTTTTCCGCAGCCGGGAGATGGCAAAGGCGACGCCGGCGGCTGCCAGACCGGCTACAGTAGCGTCAAAAGCAGTGAGCAGGGATTCTGCCAGGGTCTTGGTGTCACCCTGACCGAGGGCGATCATGCCTGGCCCCAGCGGAATCAGCGTAGCCATCAATCCTAACATGGGACCCAGGCGCGCTACCAGGTCGGTCCTGGTGGTGATTTTGGCATAATGCAGTTCCTCGCCGGCAAGCAACCGGCGGGCCAGGGCCTGCAAGGAGGCGGCAGGTAAGTTGCTGTGCTTGAGCAGCTCACTGAGGGCTGCTTTCTGGCGCAGGAACAGTCCGCTATGCTCAACCTCGACCATGATCTCCCCAGCCTCCTTCCCCTGGAAGGCTTCTATCAGGTCCGGCACGTTGACCTTCCTGCGCCGCTCAGTGAGGGTTTCTGCCAGCAGGCCGCCCAACTCAATCACCGACACTGCCAATAACAACAGCAGAATAGCAATGGTAGGCATCAATAAACCGGTCGAAATAGTATGCATCGTTTCTCTGAGCGGCGCTAACATAGAAACTGTCACTTTATTACCTCCCTCGCATATTCCATGTATCTTCTGCCGGCGCCAAAAAGGAACAGTAGAAGAAATACGCCTGCTGTATAAACCAAATTGCTTTGCTCCAACTGCAGTTGGGCGGGTCCGGCGTCAACCGACATCGCGAATACTTGTGCATGTTGGCTGCCCGTCTGCTCAGGGGAGATATTTGCTATTGTTGAACCGGCAGCCGCAGCCTCCTTTTCCGCCAGGTACCGACCGTTTTCTACCGGCGCCTCCGGCTCGGCAGGCTCCTCCCGCGCTCCGTCAGCGCTTTTCAGATCAGCGGTTGCCATTTCCGCCGGGGCTTGCTCATCGGGTTCCTGCGCCGGGGGGTCAACCTTTTCCTCCCGCGCTTCATCTGCCTGAGGACCGGCGCCGGCAGGCGCAGCGCTCTGGGCGCTGCCGCCCTGGTTTGGATCATTCACAACACACACAGCCGTAATGTTCCCGGCTACAGTTTTAACGTTGATGACGGCCGTGCCCGGACCAACAACCGTTACCAGGCCATTGTTATCCACCGTGGCCACACTGGTGTCACTGGAACTCCAGGTCACGCTTTTGTCTATGGCATTGCCCGGACCTACAGTCGCCATCAACTCGTAGGAACTGCCGATATTGAGGTTGACAGTGTTCTGGTCCAGGGTCACCACGGTAGGCGGTCCAGCGGGCAGATCCGCCTGAGCGGCCGCCCGGCCCGAGAAATCAGCCTTATAGGTAAAGGTGACGACATCGCTGTCCAGCTTACCGGGACCAATTGTTTTAGCCTTGATGATGGTGTCCTTGTTAATCTGTATCGGTTGATTGACGCTGTCCAAATCATCCGGCCGCAATGGCCACCACCGGCTGGAACTCCTGTTGAACATCGGGCTGTTCAAGGTCGGGGTACTGCCGTCCGTTGTGTAATAAACCTTATCCACATCGTTGTGCTTATTGCTCAGCTTTACCAGCGCCCCTGCCGGCACCTCCCCACTTTCCAGATCAGCCTTAGGATTATCCCATTTTGGCGGGGGAGTGGTGAGTACCTCAATTCGATTTACATATTTTAAAAATATGGGATTGGTCTGGTCGGTAACTACCCGCTGCCCGATCACCAGAAGCAATGCGTCCCTGTCGTTCATTGCGGCGGGATCGCTGCTATCCTCGGCGCTGCTCAGGGCGAGAATCGGCTCAACCTCTTGCGCATCCGCTGAAGAGCCCGGGATACTGCCGTCACTGGCATGATTTTCCATTAATAGCGGGAAATAATAACGCTTGTCTGTTAATAATTCCTGGACCGTTAGCGTTGCTTCGAAGCCATCGTTCGACAAGAATTTAATCAGCTTAGCATCTTCTTTGATTCCCGCCAAGGCAAACAAATCCCTTAATTTAACGCCTTCTGCCACATACCATTTCTTAGTGGGCCAGGTGTTTATAACACTGTACACATGCTGGTATTGCTTCATTGCCCGGAGTTGGGCCAGGGTTAACGTCACAGGAGTAGTCACTCCGTCACCGGTGATTTCAATCGTCTCCGACTGTTCGGCAAGGGCAGCCCTGGGAGCTGTCATATTAAGCAAACCGGCGAGCAGCAGCAAACCCAGGACGGTCAGCAAGAATTTGCATACCACCCACATGCCGCCGACGATATGCCATCGGGGACAAGCCATCGGGGTTCCCCTGAAGGATGCTTGTCCCCTTGTTTCATAAAGAATGATCCTGATGCCATGACGGTTTGTTCTTTTTCTGACGTCTGACGTCTGACGTCCGATGTCCGAAATGTGTCCCCATTCCGCTGTCGGAGGTGCATCCCCTTGTTTCATGAGGAATGATGCTGATCCCATGCTGGTTTGTTCTTTTTTCGTCGTCTGAGGTCCGACGACCGAAATGTGTCCCCTTCCCTTTTTAATCAGTTGTAGTTCCAATACTCCCTTACAGTGACTATCCATCGCCATCAGGCCGTTGCCACTTCAACTCCATCCGGCATTGTCAGGGCATTTACAATAACCGTCACCGCCTCGGCCCTGGTCGCGCTACCCTGAGGCTGGAAGGTATTACCGGGGTATCCGTTCAGGATCCCGTACCTGGCCGCGGTGGCAACAGCCTCTCCGGCCCACCCGGAAATCCTGTCGCTGTCGGCAAACTGGAGGCCTCCTGTCGACGGGGATAATTCGGCCGCCTTGACAATCAGCACGGCCATCTGCTCGCGGGTAATCAGGTCTTCTGGACCAAAGGCGCCGTCTTCATAACCGTTGACCAGCCCGTGGGCTGTTGCTGTGGTGATGTAGTCTTCAGACCAGTGCCCGGCAGTGTCGTTAAAGTTCTTGCCGTCCATATTCTCAAGCTTAAACGCCTGCACCAGCACGGAGACAAATTCGGCCCTGGTGATGGTATGGTCAGGCCTAAAAGTGCCGTCGGGATAACCGCTGATGGCGCCCATGGCCATCAGGCTGTTGATGTTGTCAATAGCCCAGTGGCCGGTGATGTCTGTTAATGTTTGCTCTTTCATGGCTGCCATCACGGCAAACCTGGTGAAGTGGTCCACCTGCACAGTCACGGTGTTACCGGATACAGTGCCGCCAATGTTTACCCACTGGCCCAGGTCTTCGTCGTAGTAGCAGATGAGCGGGGTCTCACCCGCGCTTACAGCGTCGGAATCGAAGCTTAGCTTAATGGTCACGCTCCTGGCAAAACTGTAGCTGTCCTTACCGTTCACGCTGAAATCGTATACGCTGCCAACCAGCTTGAAGCCTGCGGGTGCGGCAGGCGGCGCGGTTACTTTCTGTATCTTTACTTCCACTGCGCCGGTTCCAGTCAGCGCGTTGGCCGGCACTTCAATGGTGACTTCACTGCCAAGGCTTGCTGTGCCGCCTTTACTGGTGATCTCTGTTCGTGTTTGCTCTTTCCCGGCTGCCATTACGGCAAACTTGGTGAAGTGGTCTACCTGCACAGTCACGGTGTTACCGGATACAGTGCCGCCGGTGTTTACCCACTGGCCCAGGTCTTCGTCGTAGTAGCAGATGACCGGGGTCTCACCCGCGCTTATAGCGTCGGAATCGAAGCTTAGCTTAATGGTCACGCTCCTGGCAAAGCTGTAGCTGTCCTTACCGTCCACGCTGAAATCGTATACGCTGCCAACCAGTTTGAAGCCTGCGGGTGCGGCAGGCGGCGCGGTTACTTTATGTATTACGATTTCCACATCAGCATTTGTCAGCGCTCCGGCCGGTATTTCAATGCTGGCTTCATCGCCGAGACTTACAGTGCCGCCTGTACTATTTGAGATTTTATTGCTCGTGCTCGCACCTTTCGTTACCTTGTAGGAAAAGGTAGCGACATCGCTGTTCTCCCTGCCTGGGCCAATTGTTATGGCTTTGATGATGGTGTCCTTTGTAATTCCGATGGGGTGATTAATACTGTCCAAATCATCCTGTCGTTGTGACCACCACCGGCTGGCAATCCAGTTATACATCGGACTGTCCAAATTTGGATTACTGCCGTCCGTTGTATAATGGATTTTATCATCGTCGTTGTAAACACTGCTCAGCCTTACCAGGGTTCCTGGAGCCACGTCGCCACTATCCGGATCAGCCTCCGGCTCATCCCACTTCCCAGGCGCACTGGTCAGCACCTCGATTCTATTTACTTTCTTAAGAAACGATTGACCCGTTTGCTCGGTGACTGCCCGCTGCCCCATCATCAGCAGCAAGGCGTTCATGTTGTTCATATAGTCAGGATCGTCAGCACCTTCAGCGCTTTCCAGAGCGAGGATAGGCTCGACCTCTTTCTTGCCCGAGGAAGAACCGGGAATCTGCCCGAGGTAGTGGTCATTATCCTTTAATCCCGGGAAATAATAACGCTTGTCTTTAAGCAACTCCTGTACTGTAAAGGTCGCTGTGAAGCCATCGCTCGCAGTAAATCTAATCTGCCTGGCGCTGCTTTTAATCCCTGCTGTGTCGAGGAGGTCTTTCAATTCAACACCTTTTCCTACATACCATTTCTTGGTGGGCCAGGTGTTGATGGCACTGTACACCTGCTGGTATTGTGCCATGGCCTTAAGTTGCGTCAGGGTAAACGTTACCGGAGTAGTCACTCCATTGCCTGTGATTGTCAGCGCCACGTCTTCGCCAGGCTCGACCGTACCACTACTTACCTTGATTGTCTGCGTCACAATGGCGTCCTCGTACCCGGTTGCCTGCACCGCTATAGCGTAATCCCCGGCCTGCTTAAATACCCCCGCCTTAATGGTAAGCTTGCTTTCTCCCACAATATAGTCATCTGCCGCTAAAGGCGTACCGTCTGCGATTACGCCGGTAATTACCGCCCGCCAGGCCGGGTCGTCCGCAAAGGTAAGCTCGATCGCACTGCCGACCGCGTTGTCCGTGACATCAGCCGTCAACGCCGGAGGAGCGGCAACTGGCGCCTGGTAGGAGAAAGTGACAATATCGCTGTCGTACTTACCGGGGCCAATTGTTATGGCCTTGATGGTTGTGTCCTTTGTAATTCCGATGGGGTGATTAATACTGTCCAAATCATCCTGTCGCTGTAACCACCACCGGCTGGCAATCCAGTTATACATCGGGCTGTTCACAGTCGGGGTACTGCCGTCCGTTGTGTAATAAATTTTATCATCATCCATGCGGGCATTGCTTAGTTTCACTATGGTACCCGCAGTTACCTCTCCACTGCCTGGATTCGCCTGTGGATTATCCCACTTTTCCGGCTCAGTGGTGAGCACCTCGATTTCTGCCACATTCTTAATAAACAATTGACTCGTTTGCTCGGTTACTGCCCGCTGCCCCATCATCAGCAGCAATGAATTCATGTCGTTCATATAATCAGGATTGTCATTACCCTCAGCGCTAACAAGAGCGAGGATGGGCTCTACCTCCTCCGCGCCCGTGGCAGAACCGGGAATGTGCCCGAAGTTGGGATCATTATCCTTTAATTGGGGAAAATAATAACGACTGTCATATAGTAACTCCTGCACCGTCAGGGTCACTGTGAAGCTATCGCGCGAAGTGAATTTAATCAAAGTGGCATCTTCTTTTATACCCGCCAAATTGAACAGGTCTCTCAATTTAACCCCGTTTCCTACATACCATTTCTTGGTGGGCCAGGTGTTGATGGCACTGTACACATGCTGATATTGTTCCATTGACTGTAGTTGGGCCAGGGTAAACGCTTTGGGGTCCGTCACTCCATCCCCGGTGATTTGAAGAACAACCTCTTCCCCGGCTAGGACTGCAGTGGGCGCCGCCAGGGTAAACGAACTGAAAAGCAGCATTAAACCCAGGACGGCCATCAAAATTTTACAGAACCCTTTCCTTATATCAGCTTGCATTATCCATACCTCCTTTCACTGCTAACCGAAAGAAAACAATAAAGTGTCTCAGTATTATCCAGTTGTTTTAACTATTTTCAGATATTCATAGCCGCCTGGGCTAAACTGATCGCTGCTTCTAACTTCCATAATTACCGTTTCCCCAGCCCTTGTTTTTGTTAACCAGTTGTAATACTTTATAAGCAATAATGCCGCCCAGTCCGCCGGATAAAGCAGCCACAGTCAGAGAAAGCACTAAAGGTACTAAGGGCAGCCGGAAATAAATTATATTTACCAGGGCCGAACCTGAGATGTTGGCAACCAGACCTGCCAGAAAAGCACAAAGCAGACAGCATACCCGGTGTCCCATTAAATAAAGCAGCAGGTCAACAGCGAAGCCAGGCAAAGTGTAACTGAGCAAAGTCATAGCTCCGTGCGAACCAAAAACGCCAGAACCGAAAACCATCAACGCCTGAACAATTCCAATCAAAGTGGCAGTTCCCGGTTTGCCTGTTATTCCTGCCCCGAGGACAAGCCATAACATGTAAAAACCACCTGCCACAACCCCTCCGGGGATCAACAGCGGCCCGGTTATAATATGGCTAAGGGGCACAATAACCGGTTTGCTGGCTATGCCCAGGGCGGATATCATCGCGATGATTACTAAATCAAATACTGAAAACTTATCGAGCAATTTTTGCAGCATTAGCGATCCTCTTTTGCCTCCATCAGGCAGGGATTTGCACAAAGGGGGTGTCAAGGGGACAGGGTTATTGACAACATTTCCAAGGTTTATATCCACCCACCAAAAAAGAGAAATGTCAGCCTGAGAATAAAAAAGCCGGCAAAAGCAAAGTGTTACAACTCCTGCTTTGGTCAGCTAAATCCTTTCCGCACTGGGAGGCGCACCGGTTTCCCTTATGCACCCTATCGGCCCCCTTGCCATAGCCTGAAAGACAACAGGCAATGGGGGCTCAGATTTTTCATATTTAGTTTTTTAGTAGTCCAGATTGTCTTAAAAACAAGAAACCGGCAAGCGCAAAGGCTTGACGGCTTTATCTCTGTCAGCTAAATCCTTTCCGCACTGGGAGGCGCACAGGTTTCCCTTATGCACCCTATCGGCCCCCTTGCCATAGCCTGAAAGACAACAGGCAATGGGGGCTCAGATTCATTATTATATTTAGTTTTTGAAGAAGTTTATTAACACTGATTTCTATACAACTTACTTTATTCCTTTTTTTTCGATAACAAATGAAAAATATTTAGAAATAAAGTCAATCCTTACTACTTATCTCCTGCAGCCTTTTCAAATAAGTTCAGGAAATAATTGTATTTTGATCAGAGCGTCAATCACACAGCAATGAAATAATCTTTATGAAGTTAACAGTACGGCTAAAATAAAAATGAAAAGCAGCCTTAAGCTTAAAGGCTGCTATATATAACAAAAGTTTTCAAATCTTAAAGGGGAAATGTTTTATCCAAATTTCTGTGCTTGAATGTTTTTTCCCTGCTGGCGTACTCAGACACTGTTTGACCGCTGCCAATCAGTTTATATTTGTAAATAACCAGTCCTTCCAGTCCCACCGGTCCCCTGGCGTGAATTTTACTGGTGCTTATCCCCACTTCCGCTCCCAGGCCGTAGCGGAAACCGTCACTGAAGCGCGTGGAACAATTCCAGAACACATTGCCCGAGTCAACCAGGGCCATGAAGCGGGCGGCCTTGTCCTTGCTGCTGGTAATGATGCTGTCCGTGTGGCCGGAGCCGTATTTATTGATATGGTTAATCGCCTCATCAAGGTCATCCACCACTTTAAACGACAGCTTGTAATCCAGATATTCCGTCTGCCAGTCCTTTTCGGTGGCAGCAGCCACCTGGATAATTTCCCTGGTCCTGGGGCAGCCGGCTATTTCCACCTGTTTTTGATCCAGTGCTTCCTTAAGTGCGGGTAAAAGCCGGGCCGCCGCGCTTTTATGTACCAGCAGTGTTTCTGCCGCATTGCATACGGCCACATACTGGGTTTTGGCATCTACCACGATTTTCACAGCCATGTCCGGATCAAATTCCTCGTCGACATAACAGTGGCAGATACCGTCCGCATGCCCCATCACAGGTATTCTGGAATTATCCATGATATACCGGACAAATTCGTTTGATCCCCTGGGGATGATCAAGTCGATATACTCGTCCAATTTCAGCATCTCACTGACTTCGGCCCTGGTCTCCATGAGCTTCAGCCAACCTGCGGGAATACCTGCTTCCTCCGTAGCCCTGATAATTACATCCGCCAGGATGCGGTTGGTTTCCATGGCCTCGGAGCCGCCTTTCAGCAGCACGCCGTTGCCGCTTTTCAGGCAAAGAGTGGAGATCTGCACCAGGGCGTCCGGCCTGGATTCAAAGATCACGCCTATTACGCCAATGGGGCAGGTGGTTTTATACAGTTCCAAACCCTCGTCAAGCTCTGTTGCAAGCAGTGTCTTACCTACCGGTTCCTCCAGGTTGATAAGACTGTTGATCCCGCCTACCACATCGGTTATCTTGGCCTCATCAAACTTCAGTCTTTTCAAAAGGGGCTCCGCCAGACTCTCTTTTTCGCTCCTGGTTAAATCATCCCGGTTCGCTTTGATGATTTCTTCCTGGCGGGCAACCAAAGCCCTGGCAATTTGAGCCAGCGCCCTGTTTTTATGGTCTTTATCCATGGCTGCCAGCTTGATAGAGGCTTCCTTTACCTGCCCGGCAAATTCATTGATACCCAAAAGACATCTCCACCCTTCCCATAACGTTAAAAGCTGTCAACCCCTGTAAATACGGTTTATACTATTCTAAGCCTCTCACAATTAAATTTCAACCAAGCTACTTTTCTTTTACCTTATTATTTTCTGTTTTTATTATCTGAAGTTTTTAAACCCCTTTCAAAGAGGTTGTTTTGTCTTTTTTATCAAAAAGCAGACTTTCCTTTTATATACTCATATGTAAATTACTTTTCCACTGGTATGGCAGGTAAAACAGTGTCAGATGTGTAAAATTTAATATGTTAGACGATAACTTGATAAAATAATAGCAATCTTCACCAGTTGATGAAAATCCTGCTGTCCTCAATAACTAGTGAACTAATTAAGTTATTTATGCGTCTAAATAAACAACTGGCTTTAAAATCTTATGGAGGTGGGTAACCGTGAAAAAATTTCAAATACTCATTTTGATTGTGCTGCTGTCCGGTTTGACAATTTCCACTGGATGGGCAGAGACTGTATCGCTGGTAGAGCCTTCAAACCTGGAGGCTACTGTTGTTTCTTCCTTCGGGATAGAACTGACCTGGGAAGACAATTCGTACAATGAGACAGGTTTTAGGATTGAGAGAAGGACCACGGGGAGCAGTTACAGGCAGATAGCGACTGTTGGGGAAAACACTACAGCCTATACCAACACAGATCTTGCCAGCGGCATAAAATACTACTACCGGGTGAGGGCCTACAATACTGACGGGAACTCGGCATATTCCAACGAAGTCAGCGCCACCACCGCCATTATCCCTGACGCGCCTTCGGACCTGACCGCTACTGTAACCTCCGAATCCCGGATCGAACTATCCTGGGAGGACAACTCTTATAATGAAACAGGATTCAAGATCGAAAGAAAGAAGTCGGGCGGCAGCTACACCCGGATTGCCACTGTTGACAAGAACGTTACCAATATCATCAACACGGGACTTGCCGGCAACACGAAATACTATTACCGGGTAAGTGCTTATAACGCAGCCGGCGATTCGGCATATTCCAATGAGGTCAGCCTCACCACCGGCATTGTCCCCGACGAGCCGTCGGACCTGACCGCCACTGTAATTTCTGAATCCCGGATTGAACTGACCTGGGAGGACAACTCTTCTAATGAAACAGGATTCAAGATCGAAAGAAAGAAGTCGGGCGGCAGCTACACCCGGATTGCCACTGTTGACAAGAACGTTACCAATATCATCAACACGGGACTTGCCGGCAACACGAAATACTACTACCGGATAAGGGCTTATAACGAAGCCGGCGATTCGGCATATTCCAATGAGGTCAGCGCCACCACCGGCATTGTCCCTGAAGCGCCTTCGGACCTGACCGCCAAAGTCGACTCCGCAACCAGGGTTAATTTAACCTGGGAGGACAACTCTTCTAATGAAACAGGATTCAAGATCGAAAGAAAGAAATCTGGCGGCAGCTACACCCGGATTGCCACTGTTGACGAGGACACTACCAGCTTTACCGATACCGGACTTACCGCCGACACCAGGTACTATTACAGGGTCCGCGCGTACAACAGCACGGGGGATTCATCTTATTCCAGCGAAACCAGCGTCACTACCAGCCAGCCGGGAACCATAATCAGCCTGATCATTGGCAAAACCTCATACTATGTTAATAATCAGCGTCAAACAATGGATACAGCGCCCATCATATATGCCGACAGAACCCTTCTGCCGATCAGGTATATCGCCGAGGCTATTGGAGCAAACGTGGGTTGGAGCAATAGTGAACGTAAAGTGACGATGACTTTAAAAGGAACGGTAATAGAACTCTGGATTGGCAATAATTACGCCAGAGTTGGTGGTCAATACAAGCTTATAGATTCCAGCAACCCCCAGGTAACACCGATAATAGTTGAGCCGGGCAGAACCATGCTGCCCTTGAGGTTTATTGCTGAAAACCTGGGTTCAAGGGTGGACTGGGATGCCGGTCAAAAAGAGGTAACCGTTACCTATCCCGCTCCATAATGCTTTCCTGATCGCGGTAGACAAACGCGGAGCCAAAGAGACAGGTAAACAATTAAACTAAAGGACGGTAATCGACAAACAGGTCGATTACCGTCCTTTAATACACTGCAATGGCAACTTTACACCACAAATAGCTTATGGCGCGGGTTTAATGCTGAAGGCTTCGTCACCGGTATCGGTATAAGCATTGTTGGAGACACTGGTTACCCAATAGAAAATTTGCCGATAACTCGTTCTAAAACAATTGATGAAATCAAAAAACTTGAATTCTCGATTTTAAATTGTTAATATCGATATATCCTTGTAAAATTGAAGCTGAAGCTTTATATTTTTACATTATGCGGTGGGATTAATTTGACGAGGTGAAAAAATGAAAAGAGCCATGCTTTATGTGTTTGAAACACGTCCACAGTTTATTATCCTGTCTGTAGCGTGTGTTCTGGTCGGCGCGGGCGCGGCATACTGGAAGGCGGGCGCCATTAACCCTTATTATCTGGTTATCGCCATGATTGGTGCGATTTCAGCACATGCTTCAGTTAACATACTGAATGATTATTGTGATTATAAGAGCGGGCTGGATGAGATGACTTTAAAAACTCCTTTCAGCGGCGGCAGCGGTATTTTGCCCGGCAAGAAGATGTCCCCCAGGGCTGCCCTTTATTATGGCCTGGCAACCCTGAGCATAGCGATTATACTGGGCTTTTATCTGGTGTTCGCGCGGGGTTGGCAGATACTTTTGGTTGGCGTTCCCGGCATATTACTGATAGTTTTATACACCCAGTATATAACCCGTTCCCCCTTGCTGTGCCTGTTGGCGCCCGGTTTGGGATTTGGACCTTGTATGGTTCTGGGCACTTATTTTGCGCTGCAGGGGTTTTACGATATCACTTCCCTGGCCGTTTCTCTGATTCCACTCTTTTTTGTAAGCAATCTTTTGCTGCTTAATCAGTTTCCTGATATCGAAGCTGACCGGGCCGCGGGGCGACGGCACCTGCTGACCCTGGTGGCCACGAGGGAAAATACCTACATTTATTCAATATTGAACTTTGCCGCCTTTTTGGTTCTGATCATCAGTGTCTATCTAAAAATATTGCCGTTATTAACCCTGGTGGCCTTGCTATGTCTTCCACTAGCCCTGAATACCATTTTGGGTGTTATGAAAAATCACGCGGATATTAAATCCTTAATACCCTACCTGGGTAAGAATGTTATCCTTATTCTTTCCACACTTTTTCTAGTGGCTATAGGGTTGTTTGTCTCATAAGAAATCCCTGTATGGTACGAAGAACGCTTATTTACCCGTACGTCCCAGCGCCGGGGAAGCGGTACTCTTTTTGGCAGACGGCAGGTAAAGCAAGAAAATCAGGAGGCCGGCTAAAGGCGCCAGAGAAGCTGTAATAAACATTGGCCCGAAGCCAAAATATTGTCCGACATAACCCATAAGGACAGGTCCGACAAACTGACCGCCGTCCACCGATGTTGAGAATATACCGAGGGCGGTAGACCTGTTTTCGGGCAAAGCCCTTTCAACTACCATTGCGTTTAAAGCAGGATAGAGCAGCCCAAAACCCGCGGCGTAAAAAAAAGCGCAAAAACCCAGGCCTAACGGCGTATGAACCAGGGACAGGAACATCGTACCCAGAGAGGTTATTACCAGACACGGAAGAATTATCGCTTTCCTGCCGAATGAATCGGACAATCCTCCACCTACCAGCCTTACAGCTACTATGGTCACGGCAAACACAAAAAAGTACAGGCCGGAGTTATGATATCCCCAGGTCAGCGTTTGCAGCGGCAGAAAAGCGTTGATGGTACCATTGGCAAAAGTGCAGGCCGCAAAGACAATAGTCGGTACCAGCACATTCCGTTCTTTTAAAACTCCCAAAAAGGATTTGGATTGGTAAAAGGCCTTCTCCTTGGCCTGTTCATCTATGCTTATCAATAGAAGAATAACAGCCAGCGCCGCTATAACCAGGAAGACCATTTGCTCAGAAAAGCTAAAATATCTTCCGGCGGTTGACCCCACCAGGGGGGCTACGCCCAGGGCGGCGTTGGCCGAAATAAAGTAAACGCCTGTGGCGTGTGCCAGTTTATCCCTGGGCACCGCGTCAGCCACCATAATCACGGCGGAAGTCATGAAGGTCGCCACTCCCATGCCGTGAAATATCCTGATTGCGGTCAGCAAGACTCCCGAGGTGGTAGTAAGGTAAAGAACGGGAGCGATAGCAAAGATTGCCGAGCCAAGTATCATCAGGCCTTTATTGGAGTAGTTTTTCAACAAAACTCCAACGGCAGGACGCAATATAATGGAAGCGGCAAAAAAGGCTCCTATGATGATACCGATCTCTGATTTGTTTTTACCTATTCCTTCAAGATAAACAGGCATTACCGGAATCAGGTAATAAAATGAAAAACTAAAAACAAACGTGCCGATGAAGCAAATTATGAAATTTTTTGTATATATACTCTTAGTCATTAATTGAGCCAACGTGTTTTATTAGAATATTAAAAAATCCACTACCGCAGTGCGGCCAGACCACTATAAATACGCCTTGTTAAAGAACCGGGCCGGCCATTTCCGATATTAGCTCCGTCTACATTGCTCACCGGCACTATTTCAGCCACGGTACCCGTGATAAATACCTCTTCCGCCTGCATCAGCTCTGAGATCTTAAAAGGCTTGACCCTGACTTCCAACCCCAGAGAATCAGCTGTTTTAAGCACAAAGTGCCGTATAACGCCCGCCAGAATCTGGTTGTCCGCCGGGTGAGTCATCAGAACACCATCTTTAACAATGAAGATGTTGCTGGAAGCACACTCAGTCACTGTTCCATCAGGCAGTACAAAAACAGCCTCTGCCGCCCCGGCCTGCTGAGCCTTATGCCTGGCCAGCACGCTGGCCTGCAGTGAAATAGATTTCACATGGCGCATCTGCCACCGGAATTCCGGCACGGTTATGACCTTAACACCCTCACTGTACAGTACGGGAGGTATTTCGGGAATATGCCGGACGGTTACCAACAGGCTGGGCCGCAGGCCGGCTTCAGGCAGGTGGTTTCTGGGCGCAGTGCCGCGGGTCACCTGAATGTAGATCATAGCTTCCTTGATCCCGCTCTTGCTGAGCACATCTTCCGCTATATCTTTTAGTTCCGTTAAACTCCAGGGCAGGGCTATCTCTACCGCTTCCGCGCTTACCGCCAGGCGCTGCAGGTGTTCTTCCCAGGCAAACATCACCCCGTTATAAACCCTGATAACTTCGTATACACCATCGCCAAAGATGTAGCCGCGATCATTTACTGAAACCACGGCATCTTCAAGAGGACCCAGCCAGCCGTTCAAATAGGCTAATTCCATTGCATAATCATTCCTTTTACTACTAATATAGTGTGTATCTCTATAGATTCTAAGATTTTAGCATTTCCCCTTCTAACGAGTATAACAGCATCCTGTCCCGCTCCACAAGGTAAAAGCGCCGCTCCTGCGGCATGAGTGTCTAATTTATGTTTATTAATAGAAATTGGAGGATAATAAAGATAAATTCTCGAATAATAAAAAATCCCGGTTATTTGACCATCATTAAGGGGCTTGAGCTCAGTCCCAGTCAGCAAGCCTGAGCAAGGAGAGTATGCGCCTAAAGGATGTCGTGTCATCCAACTAAGGAGTCAGGCCTATGAGTCAGATTTCAAAACTTGATTACCCGTTTGATATTTCCATTAAAATGCTTTATCTGGCAGGCAAACTGCTGCAAGAGCAAGGCAATTTTGAAAGGGTGCCCGGCTGGCTTGTTGAGACTCTGGAGGTAAGCGGTTCGGCTATGGGCATCATTGTGGCCAAGCAGTGTATAGTTCATTTTGCCCGGGTTGATCAAAACAGCGAAGCCGATTCGATGGAGGTCGCTGTGGAGGGACTCTGGTGCTCCCGCCAAAGATCATTTGGCAACAGGGATGTCCCATGCCATATATTAGATTGTCCTGTGCGGCAAAGGGTGATCGACAGGTGCGGCCAACCTGATCTGGAGATAACCTGTTTCCCCATGGCCGGCAAGAAAGGCTTTTTAATGGTCTGCGGTGAAGCGCTGCTGCTGAATTCTTTCCCTCTTACAGAAATACTTAAGGCGATAACCCATATCATCGCCTGCAGTTTGGATAATGTTCACAGAACCCGAAAAGCTGCTTCATATTTTCTTCCCTCCGAAAACATGGCTCAAATGTGGTCAGAAATGCTGGCAGGATTGTCCCATGATTTAAGAACACCTCTGTCCTGTATTAAAGGCTACATCACAACCTTGATGCGGGAAGACGTAACCTGGGATCCGGCTACTGAAAAAGAGTTCATGAACATCATTGTTGAGGAAACAGATCACATCGAAAGCTTAATCAATAACCTGTTAGATTCCTCCACTTTTAGCTGGAAAGGTGAAATGGAACTAAAAAAAGAGCGCATTTCACTACCCCAAATAGTGAATAAGGTGCTCAGGGATCAGTCCTACCGTGTTAAAAATCATCAGTTTACCGTTTTATTTAAGGAGAATTTCCCGCTTGTTGAAGCAGATCCGGGCAGGATTGAGCAGGTGCTTCGCAACCTTGTGGATAACTCAGTCAAATATTCCATAGAAGAAACTAAAATCGTAATTAAGGGCATTGTCACGCCTGGTGAAGTGGTTGTTTCGGTAACCGATCAGGGCATCGGTATTAATAGCGAACATTTAAAATGGCTGTTTGAAAAATTTTTCCGTGTGACCGACGGCATCCAGGAAAATAAAAAAGGTATCGGGCTGGGATTGCCTTTAGCACGTCAAATATTAATCAGCCACGGTGGCAGGATCTGGGCCAAAAGCAAGGTAAACCAGGGAACCACACTTTACTTCACGCTGCCTATGGGCCAACGAACGGCTTTAAATAGCCATCCACAGGGCGACCAGGGGGCTCGAGATGAAGCGTAGAATGATTTTAATAGTGGATGACGAACCTCGCCTGGTGCGATTAGTTAAAGTGAACCTGTTGGCCAGTGGGTACGCAGTGGCTACAGCCTCTGACGGGAAAACTGCCATTGAAATGCTGGAATCCGCCGGCTATGATTTACTGATTTTAGATATTATGCTGCCCGGCCCGTTCAATGGGTTTGAGGCGTGCAAAAGAATCCGCGAATTCTCCGATATCCCGATCATTATGCTTACGGGCAGGGCTCGCGAACAGGACCGGATACGTGGTTTTGACGCGGGGGCCGATGATTATATAACCAAACCCTTTAGCGTTGAGGAATTGCTGCTTCGGGTAAAGGCGATTCTCAGAAGAACCCATCCTTCGGAGGAATTTCCCAAGGGACCTACCTATAAATTTGGCGATTTAGTGATCAATTTTGCCCAAAGAAGAGTCTTTGTCAGGAATAGAGAAGTGCGGCTCACCGCTACTGAATACCAGATCTTGTACCACCTGGGCTGTCACGCGGGAAAGATAATTCCTCACGAGGATTTATTAACCCGGGTATGGGGACCTGAATACCGTAACGAACTGCACTACCTGAGAAACTACATCAGCAGCCTGCGCAAAAAAATTGAGGATGATCCTGGCGACCCTAAATACATCCTTGGAAAACATGGTATTGGCTACCAACTGGCATTAGAAGAATAGATATAATTATTCAGCAGACTCTGCCAAGCAAGGCAGATTTTTTTTGTGAATTTTTATGAAATTTTTATATTTATGGTACTTCTCATTATGATTTTTTTATGGCAGATCAATTAGATTTAACCTAACTAGAGATACTACAACTATTTTGAGGATATGGGAGGTTGCTAATGCTAACCCGTGAAGACGTCCTGGAAAAAGCCAGAGAGGAACGAGTAAAATTTCTCCGCTTGCAGTTCACCGACACTTTCGGCGCGTTGAAAAATATCGCTGTAACCTCAGAGGATATGGAACAAGCCATGACCGGCAGGGTTGCCTTCGACAGCGCTGTGGTTGATGGAGTGGTCAGCAACCAGGAGCAGGACATAGTCCTCCAGCCTGACCCTTCCACCTTCTTGGTGCTTCCCTGGCGCCCCCGTGAGGAAGCTGTGGCTCGTTTCATCTGTGATGTGGCGAATCCGGACGGGACCCCCTACCCCGGATGCTCGCGCAGCGTTTTGAAACAGGTGCTGAATGAAGCCGCCCGCATGGGATTTGAAGTATGGGTGGGGACAGAGGTGGAGTTTTATCTTTTTTATACCGATGACAACGGCAACCCAACCACCAATACTCATGACCGTGCCGGATATTGCGACTTGACCCCGGTCGACCTGGGTGAAAATGCCCGTCGGGACATGGTGCTGACGCTGGAAGAAATGGGAACCGATATCGGCTTCAGCCATCATGAAAAAGGGCCGGGCCAGCATGGAATTATATTGAAACCTGATAACGCCCTGGCTATTGCAGACAAGCTGGTAACCTTCAAGTTTATAGTGCGTACCATTGCCCAGCGGCATGGACTGCACGCTTCCTTAATGCCTAAGCCTTTGAACGGCAGACCGGGATCGGCCTTACACCTGCACCTGTCCCTCCATCACAGGGATTCCGGGCTCTTTACCGATGAAGAGCAACTTATGCCGGTCGACCAGGAGGTCGGGCATTTTATCGCGGGAATTCTGGCCCACGCCAGGGCTAATACCGCCATTACCAATCCACTGATTAACTCTTATAAGCGGTTGGTCCCTGGTGATTTGACCATGCCTGTGTATGTAGCCTGGTCGGAAGAGAGCCGCAACTCAGTGGTCCGGGTTGTTGCTCACCGCGGTCAGGAACCGCGGGTAGAGGTGCGCAATCCGGATCCGGCATGCAACCCGTATCTAGCTCTGTCCGTAATCTTGAAAGCGGGATTAGAGGGAATTCGGCAGAAACTTCCACAACCACCTCCGCTGGGCGAAAACATTTTTCAAGCAAATGACAACCAGCGCCAGGTCGCACGGTTTGCCTGCCTGCCTCACACCCTGGGAGAAGCCCTGCGGGAACTGGCATCCGATCAGCTGGTCAGGGCTACACTGGGTGAATATATTTACCGGCGGTTTGCCAGAGCCAAGGGTGAAGAGTGGGAAAAATTCCAGGCCTTTGTGCACCCCTGGGAACTGCAAGAGTACCTCTCCCGCTACTAGTAACTGATTCTTCATATAACAGGAGGTGAATAAAATATTTCGCTTTAAGTGCTGGTTCGAAAAGGGGTTCAAACTGAGATCGGCAGCACAACTTCAGCTTTTGCTCCTTTTCGAACCAGTTTATGAGATGGGACAATAAAAAAGGGGGTTTTATTATTGGGGCTGTCACAACAGGTTATTGATGAGGTTATGGAACAGGTAAAAAGAAGAGATCCTAATGAACCGGAGTTTCACCAGGCAGTTTTGGAAGTGCTGGAATCTTTGAAACCTGTCATCGAAAAACATCCTGAATTTGTAGAAGCGGGCATCCTGCACAATATGGTAGAACCCGAGCGGCAAGTCATGTTCCGGGTACCGTGGTTTGACGACCAGGGTCGGGTACGGATGAACCGCGGCTACAGGGTTCATTTCAATAGTGCCATAGGTCCTTATAAGGGCGGCCTGCGCTATCATCCTTCTGTAAACCTGGGTATTATTAAATTTCTCGGGTTTGAACAAACATTCAAAAACTCCCTGACCGGCCTGCCCATTGGAGGCGGTAAAGGTGGAAGCGACTTTGATCCCAAAGGGAAATCAGACAGTGAGGTCATGCGTTTTTGTCAGAGTTTCATGACCGAGCTTTTCCGGTACGTCGGAGCAGACGTGGATGTTCCAGCCGGTGATATAGGAGTAGGCGGCCGGGAAGTAGGATATTTGTACGGCCAATACAAAAGGATCACCATGCTGTACCATGGAGTTCTCACAGGCAAGGGCTTACCCTTCGGCGGAAGTCTGGCCAGAACAGAGGCTACCGGTTATGGGTTGCTGTATTTCCTTGAGGAGATGCTTAAGGATAATGGAAAAACCCTTGCCAATAAGACAGTGGTTATCTCTGGTTCCGGCAATGTAGCCATCTATGCGGTGGAAAAAGCCCAGCAGCTTGGCGCCAAGGTAGTGGCTATGAGTGATTCCAACGGCTACATATTCGACCCGGAAGGAATCAAACTTGATACCGTAAAGCGGATAAAAGAGATTGAGAGAAAGAGAATCAAGACCTATGTTGAGCATCATCCATCAGCCCAGTATCACGAAGGATCGAAGGGGATCTGGACAATCAAGTGTGACATTGCCCTGCCCTGCGCCACACAAAACGAGATTGATGAGGAATCAGCCAAAATACTGGTTGCCAACGGTGTTTGGGCGGTAGCGGAAGGCGCCAATATGCCGTCTACTCCGGGAGCAATTAAAGTGCTTCAAGATAATAAAGTCCTGTTTGGACCTGCCAAGGCTTCCAACGCCGGTGGAGTTGCCACTTCAGCCCTGGAAATGTCCCAAAACAGCATGAGGCTTTCCTGGACCTTTGAAGAAGTGGACGCCAAACTAAAAGACATTATGGTTACCATTTACCGTCAAATCAGCAAGGCAGCCAAAGAATACGGCTGTGAGGGTGACCTGGCGGCGGGAGCAAACATCGCCGGATTCCTCAAGGTGGCCAGGGCCATGATGGCCCAGGGTTTAGTATAGTTTAAGCAAAACAAAAAACCATAAGGAAGTTACAAGGGAGGTGGCGTCATGGATCAATGCCCCCGGGCTTATGTTGACCCCAGTTTAGAATGCGCCCAATTTGAGAACTGCAACCCGAGTAAGTGCCTTCAGAAACTAAACGATCTTGAAAGTGAACTGCGTGAAGTAAAAATGCTCCTGCAGCAACTGGTTGATAAAGTAAAATATTTTTACGGTATCTGACACAATAGAGTGAGACAGGAGGACGGTTCTCCTGTCTCACTTCTTTTCCCGCAAGTTAAAGTAAACACCCCTATCGCTTACAAGGCATAACAATGACCGCCCTTGTTCATCCGCCCCCCATAATTAATTTATTTGCAAATACAAGATAAATTTATCCAATTAAACAAAGGAATAATAAGGTAATGTGTTGAAAGAAAACTAAATAAATCATAATTTACCAGAAGGGGGGTAGTCATTTGGAAAAAACACCTACGGGGATTGATGGTTTTGATGATTTGTTGCTCGGTGGTATTATTCGTGGGAACTCGGTCCTGATTGAAGGCATTCCCGGCGCGGGTAAAACCACTCTGGGGATTGAGTTTATCTACCGGGGCATTACCGAATTCGGTGAGCCTGGATTAATAGTTACCTGTGAAGAATTACCCGAGTCCATATATCGTGACGCCCTTAACTTTGGCTGGGATCTCCGGGCTCTGGAAGAGGCGAATAAGCTTCGCATCCTTTGCACTTCTCCCGAAGTGCTGGCGGATACGGAAGTAAATCTGCTCGAGGAGGCTGCCGGCGAGGTCGGAGCCAGGCGAATTCTGGTGGACAGCATCAGCCATTTTCGAAACATACTAAATGAACACCTTTCCATGCGCAGGGTGATATATAGTTTTTGCAACGGCTTGCGACGTTTAGGGCTGACCTCCTTTTTAGTCAAAGAGCGGGAAAACGAAAGCAGCCGGGAATACGCTTTTGAGGAATACGTGGTAGACGCCATCATACGACTTGAAAACAAGGATAGACCGGGACTGCGCCGCCACCGCGTTCTTGAAATATGCAAGACCAGGGGACAAGAGCATATCCCCGGCAAGCATACCTTCCGCATTACTAATGATGGCATCAAGGTCCTTGCCCTGATAGCCGGCTTCGATGTTAATGGTGAAGCACGCCCAGAAAACGATCTGCTTTGTTCCGGCGTATCCGGACTGGATGAATTATTACAGGGCGGTCTGCCCCGTGGTGTCAGTGTGGCTGTGGCAGGTGGTTCCGGTACCGGCAAAACAGTATTGGGCCTGCAGTTCCTGGCCAGGGGCGCCATGGATTACGGGGAGAAAGGTGTTTTTCTGTCAATGGAGGAAACCCCTTCACAATTAATGACCAACTCCCTGCGTTTCAAATGGGATCTATCCTCTCTGCAGGAACAAGGCCTGCTAAAAGTCCTGTATAAACCACTTTCCAGTATGGAAATTGACGAGACTATTATCTGGTTGGGTGAAAAGGCCAAAACATTTGGAGCGCGCCGCCTGGTTATTGATTCTATTTACGGTTTTTTCTCCCGGATAGATAATGCCGCCGTACTTCATGAAAAATTCTACTGCCTGGTCTCCTATCTGAACAGTCTCAATTGCACCAACCTGCTAATCAGCCCGGCCTGGGAACTGGCTGACAGCGGGAAAGTGGAAGTAATCCACTCGGTAGTCCAGGGGACCATCTTGCTCAAGTCAGTACTGCTTAAGAACCGCAGGGTCAGGCAGTTGGAAATCTACAAGATGCGTGGCGTCAACCATGCCATGGGCAATCATTTACTCGAAATCAACAATTCAGGTGTACAGGTATTCCCCCGGTTAGGAGGCTAGGGCTATGAGCAGAGCCTATTTTGGCGTTGAAGGTTTAGACCGGAACCTGGAAAAAGGTTTGATGTATGGTTCCCAGATTATGGTGGAAGGGGAATCAGGTATAGGCAAAACCGTGCTGGCGGGAGAATTTATTAAAGAAGGGCTGCGCTGTGGTGACACCTGCGTCTATGTGGCCTGCGACGAACCTCCCATGGCGATGCGCGAGCATCTTTTAAGCTTTAAAGTTGGCACGGTTGCCTATGAAGAAGCAGGCAGGTTGATTTTTGTTGACGCCTACGAAGAAGGAGAAACTGTTGAGAAATACGCGCTCAACGACCTCAGGAATCTGGACAAGTATTTTGCCCTGGAAACAGAAATCCTGCGCAATTGCGCCGGCCGGAGAGTAAGGCTGGTGGTAGACAGCTTGAGTACCCTTTTCACCTCGATCGATACTGCTGATATCCTGGATTTTCACCGTACCAGGATCAAGCGGCTCCGGAAAAGCGGGATACTGGCCATGGACATATTTGTGAGCGGTGTCCTGGATGCCAAACTAATGACCATAAGCGGTCACCTTTATAATTTTATTCTTAAAATGAATTTCAGTGGATCCAGGTACAACCCCATGCGCATGATGCAAATCGGCAAGGTAAAAAGCCAGCAATTTGTATCTTCCCGGCACGCTTTTACGATTAGTCCAGTCTATGGTATTCTGGTTTCTGCTGAAATGGGGGTAAACGAATGAAAGTTAACGAGTTTTCCAGAAAGTTAATTAACTTCATGCAATTGAGCATGTGCAAAACCATGAAACAGCTTCCTTTCAGCGGCAATCACTGGCTGGAGCAGTTTATGATCAGCACGGCGCAATATGTCCTGGACGAACGACTGGATGAACTGCATTTTGAATCAAAGAAACCCGCTGAGGCCTGCCGTACATTTCTCAACTTCATGGACAAAGAGGGCTTTCTAAAGGCCGGGGATTACCGCCTGGAAGATTCCGGGGACAGCTTGCTGGTACAGGTTGAGCGCGACAACTGTGTCTACCGGGACTACTGCCTGAGGGCGCCGCAGGAAGACCTGCCTCTTTACTGTGCCCGCCTCAGTTCTTTTCAGGCGGTCTTGCGCCACTTACTTGGCAAAGATTACTCCGCCTCGATGGAGACAGATAAACGTGGAGTGTGCCGCGGCATGCTGTTTCCCGCCACCCATCCCAAGGAGGAGATCGTTACCCGGGAAGAGCACCAACTGAAGGTTGCAGGCAGAAGGGCAATCCTTCTGCCGCAGGAAACATACGCCTCCCTGTTCATGTCGATAAAAGAACATGCGCCTCATGCTCTAAAACACGTTCTTTATGACGCCGGCTTCCGATCGGCCCTGAACCTGGCCCGCAAGACCAGGATTCTTTACCCCGACCCGCAAGAGTGCCTGCAGCTGCTTCTGGAAGTGATCAAGAATGACGGGCTGGGAAATGTGGAGTTGGTTTTCTTTAACCAGGTCCAGGGCAGGGCTCAAATCCGCTGTTATGATTCTTTCCAGGTATCTGTGGTCAAAGAGTACGGCAGTTTTTACCGCTCACCCCAGGTTACCTGTGACCTGCTAAGAGGAATATTTGCGGCTTACTTCAGTATTTTGCTCGATAAAGAGATTATCTGTGAAGAGATGAGCTGCCAATCCGTAGAGGGTAATTACTGTGAGTTCCTCACAATGCCCCTCCCAAAGAACCTGTGGGAGGAGGAGCCTCGTGGCGGAAAGAATCAATAAAGTTTTGGACTCAATCCTGCAAACGGTTATCCGGATTGAGTTGCTTGCCTTTTTTCAAGCAAACCCGTATACACGGGACACGGCAGGCGGTTTAGCCATCCGACTGCACCGTCCCTGCCAACAGCTGGAACTGGCTCTTCAAGCCCTCAGCGCTCTAGGCATCCTGGAAATAGGCGGCACCAGCAAGGTGACTATTTACCGCCTGCGCAGCGCCGACTTGATCACCAGCTATCTTCAGGAACACTGCGAGAATAACTCTTAAACGCCTTTTATTAGCCTGACGGCGAGTTCCTGTACCTGATAGGGAGGTATCCGTTGTGGTAGAACTTTTGGAAGACTGGTCCCGCCTGGCTGTAGATCACCTGCCGGTGGGAATAATAGCCGTTGACCGGGAAGGCCGTGTTAGAATATTCAACCGTTCACTAGCAACATTGACCGGTTTAAATTATGATCGCGTTTTAGGAAAATCATTCCTCAATTTATTAAACGGACAGAGGTTCAATAAACTGCTGCAAACACTTGCTACAGGCAAGGAGTTTAAAAACCTGAACCCCGAATCTGTAATTCCTGTTAAGGCCTCAAGCAATTTAGTGACAAACATATATGCCATCAGAGACCATAGCGGTGTCACGGTAGGCGCCATAGCCATGTTCACACCTGCGAAACGGCAGCAGGAGTTGGAAAACACGCTTGTAAAAGTGGAAAAGTTGGCCATTTTAGGACAGCTGGCAACAGAAATGATCCACGAAATCAGGAACCCGCTTACAGCTGTCTATGGTTTTTTACAACTATTACAACAACACCTGGAGGGAAGTCCCAAGGAAGAATACTTAGCCATCATGTCGGCAGAACTGAAAAACATTAACAGGTTTGTTTCAGATTTTTTGCTGTTGGCCAGGCCTGGTTACTGCAAACGCGCGCAGTGTTCCATTAATCAGCTAATAACAGAAGTGGTCGCGCTGGTGGAATGCGAAGCGGTTATCCGCAAGTTGATCATCAACCTGGAGACATCGGAAGGCATGCCGCTGATTAATGCGGATGGCGGGCAGTTAAAACAGGTTTTTTTGAACATCACCAGGAATGCTCTTGACTCTCTCCCTGAAGGAGGGGAAGTCTTCCTCCGGGTTTCGAAGGACGAACAGCAAGGAAACGTACGGGTAGTGATCAGAGACACGGGTAAAGGTATGGACCAGCAGACTTTGGCCAATATGTTCAACCCGTTTTTTACAACCAAAGAAAGCGGCACAGGCCTGGGTATGTTTATCAGTAAAAAAATAATTGATAATCATGGCGGCCACATTGAAATCCGGAGTGAACCCGCAGGGGGCACCACCGTCACAGTACTGCTGCCGGTTGCTTAGATAAATAATCTACCCCATTTCAAATCGGTTTTTTCCTTTAGATTTAGCTGCATAGAGTTGCTGATCCGCTTTTTTAATCAATTCTTCAGCAGTATCGTCTTGCAACTCCCTGATACCGCCGCTCACAGTAATACTAACACCTTTTTCAAATTCAGCCGTTTCAACAGCCACACGAATACGTTCAGCTAAAAACACGGCATCTTTTAAAGCCGTGCCCGGCATAATTATTATAAATTCTTCTCCGCCATATCTGCCGACACTATCTGTAGTTCTACACGTATCAACAAGTATTTTTGCTACTTTAATAATAATACTGTCGCCTGCTAAGTGCCCATGGTTATCATTGATACATTTGAAATCGTCAATATCCATCATAATAATCGACAGGGGATATCCGATACGTTTGGCCCGTTCAACCTCTTCATCAAGCTTTTCATATATATGCTTATAGTTTAATAACATAGTCATGGAGTCACGGATCGACAGGTCTTTTAGTTGAATGTTTTTTTTCAGAATTATTTTCTTATCAATAAATGAATTAACCCTCATCCTAAACACCATTCTGCTTAAAATCCAAGCTATAATATTCATCATAAGCGCATTGACCGTTAAAATTGTTCTTATATGTGTATTTAACTGATAATATGGCAAGGCCAGGTAAAAAACCCAATATACTAAAAAGTACATTATAAGACTCTCTAATGGTTGCATATAAATAAATGCCGCTATAGCAAACACAATTATTATATAAACATGTATTGATTCAAACTCCCTCTGAGGAATAAGCGCCAAAGCGCAACCATAAATAAGAGTTACAAACAGATATATACGCTGGACATTCTTAACAACAATCTCCCTGGCCGCATTAATTCTCTTGTAAACCATATATAAGATTGGCAGCATTATCACATTAAACAGAATGAATGCAATTACCGCGCCATCCGCATTACATATATCATCTCCCAAAAAGCAGGCTATCACTGTTTCTGCAACTATCAGTACTATCGCTGAGACAGTCAATCTCAACAGGTTCTCTCTGTATATATCACGTAAAAACTCATCTTTATTTTCTTTTGGCAGCCGAGTAATGATTTTTTGAAAAAATCTATTCATACCAACCACCTCCCAGGTTCCTTCATTACTATCGATGACCTTTACGTTTATACTTTTATATCGGCACTTTCTTACCTATAGCTTACAAGATATCCGTAATTATCTAATCTGTTTAATAGGGTTAATTATCCAGATAATTGGTTTTTTTCATAAAAAGAAGGGAAATGTTTAATAAACAAGAATTATTATGGTAATTTGTGTTGTACAGTTCAATCATTTTACCATTTTTGAGCATAACTAGCAGGCATACTTGCTTTATAATGTCTGATGGGAGGCACTCATGATAAAAAAGCACTTTAAGCTTGGATGTATAACAATACTTTTTTTGATTCTTATCCTTATTGTGGGATGCACCAATAACAAGCCCGCTAAGCCAATAATTTCCACAGTGCAGAAAACGCCGTTGATTTTTCGTATTACCTGGAAATCTTATTCCGGTCGTGGAGAAGCGATACAAAAAATAGTTAATTCATATAACGTCGCGAGCAAAGACCGCTTTGAGATTAAGTTGATCGATGGGGATGAAAATTTTAATACAGTAGAAGGCATGTTGGTACAAAACGCGCCAGTTGACATCTATGTCTTACCCTACAGATTTGTTAAATACTTTGGTGATAAAGGCAGTTTAATCGATTTAACCAAATACTTTGAGCAAGAAAAGGAATTTTTTTATCCAAACCTATGGACTCTGGGTGTCGTTGATGGAAAGACTTACGGTATTCCCTGGTTAGGACATTCTATGTGTTTAATCTATAACAAGGACCTTTTACAAAAAGCGGGTGTTGATCCTCAGCGCATTAAAAGCATAAGCGACCTGGTCGTGTCATTCGAAAAAATCGAGGCCAATACGGAAGCTCGAGGCATTGGTCTCGTAGGCGCCGATCATAATGATGTTTCCTGGATGGTTAATCAATTTATCTATGGATTTGGCTCGACTTTGGTCGATAAAGATAGTAAGAGGGTTGCGGTTAACAACGAAAAATCTAAGGCTGCCATTGAATTCTATAAAGACATTCTCGGCCGACACGCCCAAGAAACATGGGTTAATGATTCGGGTATTGAGGTAATGGACTATTTCAGAAGACAACAAGTAGCTTTTGAATTTCAAGGATTATGGGGAGTCACGGATATATGGAAAAATGGTAATCCTTTTGAAGTAGGCGTTATTGCCCCAGACGATCTGGGAATATACGCGGAAGTAGGTCCAATGATGCTTGCTCTTCCCGCTGAGATGAGTGAAGAGAAAAAACAAGCGGCAATTAAATTTATTAGTTTCCTTATCTCAAAGGAAGCTCAGGAAACGATTATGGATGGAGAATACAGCCCGGAGCATGACTCCTATTATCCTTTTCGCACCCCAGTTAGAAAAGATTTAGCCGATAGTCTGGTTTTTAAAGAGTATCCCGAATTTATCCCCTTTTTAGCAGGCTTTAAGAATCCCAGTATAGATGTACCTGTTCCCCGGTGGCAAAAAATAAAAGATCAGTATTATGCTCCCGGACTAAACCAGGTCATGGCAGATAAGGTATCAATAGATGCGTTCCTGAAGACTATCGAAACCGAAGGCAACAAAATTTTAATGGAACAAGAAAATAAGGAGGGGGCATGAATGGATACAAAACTGTTAATTGTAGATGATTCAAAAACTGATATGCTGTTAATTAAAAACATGTTGTTTGATTATGATTTATTATGTGCCTTCGACGGAATTGAAGCAATGGAGACTATTGAAAACAATCCTGGTATTGGTTTAATTATTTTAGATTTAAATATGCCCAGAATGGATGGGTTTGAAGTTTTGCAGGCGCTGCGGAAAAAGCCGCGCTATAAAAAAATATCAACTTTAATCCTGACCAATTATGATGAAGTTGAAAATGAGGTCAGAGGATTGGATCTGGGGGCCGTTGACTATATCAGGAAGCCTCTGAACATGGAGGCTTTAAGAAAAAGAGTAGAAGTTCACTTAAGCTTGCGAAGGGCTCGCAGAAGCATAGAAGAGCAAAATCATATTTTAGAAGAAAAAGTTTCCTCCAGAACCAGGGAACTGGTTTTGACCAGGGATATTACCATTCACGCGTTGATCGGTCTTCTTGAAGTGCGTAATATTGAGTCAGGCAACCATACCATACGGACACAATGGATGATGAAAGCTCTATGTGAACACTTAAAAACCAAGAATAAATACAGTTCCATTTTAGACGATGAATATATTAGCGAACTTATTAAAACCTCCCCCTTACATGATATCGGTAAAGTGGGTATACCGGACAATATTCTACTGAAACCGGGAAAACTTAATGCGGAAGAATTTGATATTATGAAAAAGCATACAACTTATGGAGTTGAAGCCTTAAACTGCGATCCAGATCAGACGGCTACCTTTATTCATACCGCCATTGAAATTGTTGGAACCCATCACGAAAAATTTGATGGCAGTGGCTATCCGAATGGGTTAAAGGGCGAAGAAATACCCCTTTGCGGGCGTTTAATGGCTATTATTGATGTTTATGACGCTCTAATCAATAAAAGAGTTTATAAACCTGCTTTTTCACATGAAAAAGCATTGGAAATTATTTTAAGTGAACGGGGCAAACATTTTGATCCATCTATTGTAGATGCGTTCATCGAGATTGAAGAAGATATTAAACAAATTGCCAACAAGTATGTGCAAAATATTGCCCGGGAGTTGGTATAAGGGTGAGCTTTATCAGGACTGTTTTAGCTGGTCTGCTCTTGCTCATGGTCTTCACTAATGTTTGTTTTGCCAAAGCAACCGAAATATAATTTACCTCAGCTGAGCGAGAGTTTATCCAAAAATACCCAGTTATTCGCCTGGGAGTCGATCCCCTATTTGTTCCCTATGAGTTTTTTGATTCTGATGGGCAATACAAGGGTATCGCCGCTGATTATATCAAATTGATCAGCGCCAGAACCGGCCTAAAAATGGAGGTAAAACAAGATTTAACCTGGGGCCAAGCCTATGAAAAGGCCGTGGAAAGGGAATTAGACGCTTTACCCTGTATTTCCAAAACAAAAGAACGGGAACAGTTTTTTTTGTTTTCAGAGCCTTATTATTCCTTTCAAAGAGTAATTGTCGTAAAAGACAGCAACAATACTATTACAAAATTGGAGGACTTATTCAATAAAAAAGTAGCTGTAAAAAAAGACAGCTCGCACAACAGTTATTTGAAGGCCTTTAGTTCAATAGAATTCAGTCTTTATCCAACCGAGGAAGCTGCTATTAAAGCAGTTGCCGATGGCAAAGAGACATATTTTGTAGGTAATTTGGCAACCACGAGTTATTTGATCAAAGCTAACGGATTAACAAATTTGAAATATATACAAATCAATTCAGAGGAAAAGCAGTATCTTTATTTTGCAGTCAGACAGGACTGGCCTGAGCTGCTCAGTATTATTAATAAGGGACTGGACAGTATTACCGAAGCAGAGAAAATAGAGATTAATAATAGATGGATTGGGATTGAGCATAAAGCGGATTACGGAGAGATAATTAGAATAATTGCCATTATCAGCGCGGTTATAGCTGTTATTTTTTTCGTTTCCCTGTATTGGATTATTAAATTAAAAAGGGAAGTGGCTAAAAGAATAAGAGTTCAAGAGGCTTTGAAAGTCGCCAAAGAAGAAGCAGAAGTGGCCAATCATATTAAGTCTACCTTTCTGGCACGTATGTCACATGAGATTAGAACACCTTTAAACGCGATAACTGGTATGGCCTATCTAATTAAGAAAACAAATATCACCGTCACTCAAAGAATGTATTTGGATAAGATTAACCAGGCCTCCCGGAACATGTTGGGAATTATTAATGATATATTGGATTTCTCCAAGATTGAGGCCGGAAAAATTGAGATTGAAAGAGTTTCATTCAATTTAGACAAAGTGCTTCAGCAGGTTATTAATATAGTGTCTTTTAAAATCGAGGAGCAAGGTATTGATTTTGTTCTGAATAAAGATCCCGGTATTCCAGTGAATTTTTTTGGTGATCCAACCAGGCTGGAACAAATTTTGGTGAATGTTGTCAGCAATGCGGTCAAGTTTACCACGGTTGGGCAAGTTTCTGTTGTGGTGCGGTTGCTTGATAGTGAGAATGATATCTTTCATATAGAATTCATTGTTAAAGATACCGGCATTGGCATGTCAAGTGAACAACTGGATAGATTATTTAAGCCCTTTGATCAAGGCGATTCCACCATCAACAGGCGTTTTGGCGGCACCGGCCTGGGATTGTCGATTGTAAAGAGTTTGCTGGAAATGCTCGATGGTAAAATTCATGTTTACAGTACTCCGGGCGAAGGTTCAACTTTTAACATCCAATTATCATTTGAAGTAGATCGCAAAAAGGAGGATGAGGATAAACAAAAATCAGCATCAATTTATTTTAAAAATATGAGAGCGCTGGTATTGGAAAAAAGTTCGACATATTCCAATTTGATTAAAGATTATTTAGATTCGTTTGGCATGGCAGCCGAATTTTTAGCTTCAGAGGAAAACGCTGTACAACTGCTTAGAGATAACACAAGCAAGAACGATAAACCCTATGATTTGGTGATTGTAGATAATGACACCCCTGCTTGCGGAGGTTTTGATTTTATCAAAAAAATCAGAGCAGATTCTTTAATTGAACCGAAACCAAAGTTTATTTTAATGATTCCTCTGATGAGGGAAGAACTTTTTGAGAAAATTGAGGAAATGGACATCGATTTTGGTATTGCTAAGCCAATCATAGCGTCCATCCTATATAATGGCATTATTGAAATTTTTAGCGATAAAGTATTGGCCATACATGACAGGTCATCGCATGCGGATCAGTCTATTGATTTCGTGGTGGCCTACCCTTATCATGTGCTGATTGTCGAAGATAATAAGACGAATCAGTTTATTGCCAAAGCTATTTTGCAACAGGCTGGATTCAAAGTGTCCTTAACAGATAACGGGAAAATGGGGTTCGAGTTTTTCGAAAAACATCAACAGGAAATAGATTTGGTTCTTATGGATTTACACATGCCCGTCTTAAATGGCTACGAAGCAACAGGCCTGATTAGACAGTTAAATGCGTCAATACCTATCGTGGCCATGACTGCCGACGCTATTACCGGTGTGGAAGAAGAGTGCCGGAATGTGGGGATTAACCACTATATTAGTAAGCCTTTCGACCCGGAACAATTTGTGGCAACCATTTGGAACACATTAAAGCCGCTGGAAAAAGAACGCCAAAAAATCGCACGGGAAGAATTGCTGGCTGAAGAGATTGCCAGTACCTGTGAAGACGTTCTGGATGAAAATAAGGGCATAAAACTTTTAGGTAATAACCGGGATCTATATTTAATGGTTTTAGATGAGTACTACCGTGAGAATAGTGATGTTCCCTCTTTGTTAACATGCAGTATAAATGAAAGACGCTATCAGGATGCCGTTCAAACCGTACATAAAATTAAAAGCAGTTCGGGAAATATTGGCGCCAAGAGATTGTTTACTGTCGCCTCAGAACTTCAAAAAGCACTTGCCGCCGCAGATGAAACAGAAATTTTCAGATTACACGAAGAGTTTCAGGCGGCATTTACTCAACTTTTCGCTGAAATATACCGAAAAAAATCACGCTCGTCACAGCAATGACGAGCTTGATTTTTTTCAGCCCTATCCGGTAATATCCGCATGGTATTCCTGCAAAGATTTTATTTTGGCTTCCCGCACACTATTTTCTTTATAGGCCGCGATACCTTTGGCGCTGGCCAGGGCTGCCGCCAGGGTGGTGATATACGGTACCTTATATTTGATTGCCGTCTTGCGGATATAAGAGTCATCATGCTGGCTGCGTTTTCCGGACGGGGTGTTGATTACCAGGTTAATCTCATTATTGGTAATGCCATCGACTATATTTGGACGTCCTTGAAATATTTTTTTAATCTCTTCGGCTCTGATCCCGTTTTCTTTCAGGAATTTGTGGGTTCCTTCCGTTGCTTTAATGTTAAAGCCCAGTTTGGTAAATTCCCTGGCCGTTTCCAGCACAGCCGGTTTATCCTGATCGGGCACACTGAGCAGCACGGTTCCGGATATGGGAAGGGACGTCTGGGTGGCTTCTTGCGCTTTATAATAGGCCAGACCGAATGAGTCGGCAATTCCCAACACTTCACCGGTGGAACGCATTTCCGGTCCCAGTACCGGGTCTACTTCCTGAAACATATTAAACGGGAAGACCGCCTCTTTTACCCCGAAATGTGGAATTACCTTTGAGACCAGTCTGTTGACCGAGGGGTTTTGACCGGTTTGGGCCGCCAGCATTATCTCTGTGGCAATTCGGGCCATCGAGACATTACAGACTTTTGACACCAGGGGAACGGTCCGTGAGGCTCTCGGATTGGCTTCCAGCACATAAACCCGGTCATCGGCAATAGCATACTGCATATTCATCAGACCAACCACGTACAGTTCTCTGGCAATCTTCTTGGTGTATTCCACAATGGTTTCAATATGCCTGGCCTCAATACTAATCGGCGGTATCACACAGGCTGAGTCACCGGAGTGGATGCCGGCCAATTCAATGTGCTCCATTACCGCCGGCACAAAAGCGTCAGTTCCATCGGCGATAGCGTCTGCTTCCGCTTCAATAGCGTTCTTTAAAAATCTATCGATCAGGATCGGTCTTTCCGGAGTAACCCCGACTGCGGCTGCCAGGTACTGGCGAAGCATTTCCTCATCATAAACAATTTCCATCCCGCGGCCGCCCAAAACATATGAAGGACGGACCATCAAAGGATAGCCGATTCTGTTGGCGATAGTCAGGGCTTCCTCAATGTTCACCGCCATACCTGATTCCGGCATGGGGATATCAAGTTTTTCCATAATTTGACGGAACCGGTCGCGGTCTTCGGCCAGGTCGATCGTTTCAGGTGTGGTGCCGAGAATTTTCACCCCGGCTTGAGCCAGTTCAGCGGCGATATTCAGGGGAGTCTGGCCTCCGAACTGAACAATAACCCCCAGCGGCTTTTCCTTTTCGTAAATGCTCAGCACATCTTCCACTGTCAGCGGCTCAAAGTACAGCTTGTCTGATGTGTCATAGTCGGTGGAGACCGTTTCCGGGTTGCAGTTTACAATTATTGTCTCAAAACCCAGATCGCGCAGGGCGAAGGCTGTATGCACACAGCAGTAGTCAAACTCAATGCCCTGACCGATCCGGTTCGGGCCTCCGCCAAGGATCATCACTTTCTGCCGGTCGCTGGATACAGTCTGGTCCGGGGCGTTGTAAGTGGAGAAATAGTAGGATGCGTTTTCAACACCGCTGACCGGGACGGATTCCCATCCTTCGACAATCCCCAAAGCGGTTCTGCGCTGACGAATCTCTGGTTCCGGCAGATTTAATAGCATCGCTAAATACCGGTCGGCAAAACCGTCCTTTTTAGCCCGGACCAGCAGTTCGTCCGGGAGGTATCCCTGTTTATACTTTATGATTTCTTCTTCCAGCAAAACAAGTTCCTTCATTTGCTGAATAAACCATGTTTTGATATGGGTCAGACGGTTAAGTTGTTCAATGTCCGCGCCTTTGCGCAGCGCTTCATACATGATAAACTGGCGTTCGCTCGATGGCTCTGCCAATAGCGCCAGCAATTCCTCCAGTGAGCGCCGGTTAAAATCTTTGGCGAAACCTAACCCGTAGCGATTAATTTCCAGGGAACGAATTGATTTTTGGAAGGCTTCTTTATAATTTTTGCCGATGCTCATCACTTCACCGACTGCCCGCATCTGTGTCCCTAACCTGTCCAGGGAGCCGGGGAATTTTTCAAAAGCCCAGCGGGCAAATTTTATAACCACATAATCACCGGAAGGTGTGTATTTATCAAGGGTGCCATCACGCCAGTAGGGAATCTCGTCCAGTGTCAAACCAGCAGCCAGCATGGCCGATATCAAGGCGATGGGAAAACCGGTGGCTTTGGAAGCTAAAGCGGAGGAACGAGAAGTGCGGGGATTAATTTCAATGATAACCACCCGGCCGGTTTTGGGATCGTGGGCGAACTGAACATTGGTTCCGCCAATGACTTCGATGGCTTCCACGACATCATAGGAGTATTTTTGCAGCCGCTGCTGCAGCTCAGAGCTGATTGTCAGCATCGGGGCCGAACAAAAAGAATCGCCGGTATGCACACCCATGGCATCAATGTTTTCGATGAAGCAAACGGTAATCATCTGGTTTTTGGCGTCCCGGACGACTTCCAACTCCAGCTCTTCCCAACCCAGTACTGATTCCTCTACCAGGATTTGCCCCACCAGACTGGCGGCGATTCCCCGGTTGGCGACAGTTCTTAACTCTTCAATGTTATACACCAGACCACCGCCGGTGCCGCCCATGGTGTAGGCGGGGCGAATAACCACCGGATATCCGAGTTCCTGGGCGATATTTTCCGCTTCCTCCACACTGAAGGCCGGTTTGCTGCGGGGCATTTCAATGCCCAGCCGGTTCATGGTTTCTTTGAAGGCGATGCGGTCTTCACCACGTTCAATGGCGTCAACCTGCACACCGATTACTTTGACTCCGTATTTTTCTAAAATACCGGCCTTGTGCAGTTCCGAACTCAAATTCAGAGCTGATTGACCGCCTAAATTCGGCAGCAGCGCATCAGGTCGTTCTTTAGCGATGATATCGGACAGACTTTTTAGATTCAGCGGTTCTATGTAGGTTACATCAGCGATGCCCGGATCCGTCATAATTGTGGCTGGATTGGAATTGACCAGAACGATCTGGTACCCCAGTTTTCGCAGGGCTTTGCAGGCCTGGGTTCCGGAATAGTCAAATTCACAAGCCTGTCCAATCACAATCGGGCCTGAACCAATTATTAGAACTTTGTTGATGTCACTTCGTTGTGGCATATTTTACCTCCTGCTTTACACAATAGAACAAGTTGTTTATCTTCTTTGATAAATTAATACTTGTCAAAAGAAAATTATATCAAAAAAATTATAAATTTGTAAGTTATATATCACTATTATTCACAGCAAAAAGCTCCAGGTATTTTTTGCGTCTATTGCAAGCGCTATCTGTTTGCGCTCTTCATTAAAACTTATATCCTTTTTTGTTTATTATGGACCAGAGAGGGACCTATTACCACCAGCCCTGTTTCTTTTGTTTCCCGCATCTATCAAGGAGTAAGAGCATTTCCTCACATCCTTTGCCTGTACAGTAACCAAAGCGACTTTTGCCTGAACTATTTTACGCATATATAATAGTCAACTGTAACATGCAAAACCGGACCCCAGAATTTGAATTAGAAAGGGGAATGTCTTTGAAAAGGACCGCTCGAATGATATCTCTGACTGCAGCCAGTTTTTTGTTCAGCCTCATGTTAATCACCGGTATCGCATCAACAGCGCATGCCAATACGGCAGGCATGTCCCAGGGATACGTAAATGACGGAATTCAGTACACCCAACCGAATGATGGAATTCAGTATAATTCGAGCAGCTATTACGGAGGTACAGCTTATTACCCAACCTCAACAACTCAGTATTACAGGAACAACTACTACAGGGGTACGGCTAATACCCCATCCTCAACAAAAACAGCTCCGGCCTCAACATCCGGGTCGGCAACTTATGGCCTGAGTACGAATGAAAGGTTAATGTATAACCTGGTCAACCAGGACCGGATCGGCAATGGGCTGTCTCCACTCACGCTGGACATGGCCTTGGTGAACCTGGCCAGAATGAAAAGCCAGGACATGTATCAGAACAATTATTTCAGCCACACTTCCCCAACCTACGGATCCGCCTATGACATGGAGAAGAAAGCCGGCTTATCATACACCATTATGGGAGCCGAAAATATCGCCAAAGCTCCAACAGTCCAGTATACAGAGCAGGCGTTTATGAACAGCCCCGGGCACAGGGCAAACATCCTGAACTCACAGCATAACACGATTGGCATAGGAATTACCGATACCCAATCCGGTGTAGTCGTTACCCAGTTATTTGCTAAAAAATAATTTTTTAAATTAATCGGTACCTGGAACCTAAGTTATTAAGTTATTCCACAGCAGCGCATGATAGTGAGACAAGGGGACATTCTCTTGTCTCACTTTAATTAGGTAGAGTCAGCCCCTCACTTTTAGCTTACAACTCAATTTTTATTTAAAAAGAGGACTTAACTGACCGTTAAGAAGAAAACCATACGCGCTATGGTGCAAAAAGTAAGAACTCATAGTCTCTTTTTCCGCTTATAATGCGCCGGATTTCCACCGTCTCGTTGTCTACCAGGACGTAAAAAACCAAGTAACTTTCGACTACCAGATTACGATATCCTTTCCGGGTTAATCTTCTGTTTGTCGGTGTAACGCCAATCAGCGGGAAATCCTCAAGCTGTAAAA
>CAZJGV010000003.1:24529-43538 GCA_964545615.1 uncultured Pelotomaculum sp. | reverse complement strand
TACAGAAAATAGCCGTTTGGCTGGCACTGCGCTAAGACTGCGGGACATATCCAAGATCTATCCCGGTACGGTGGCGCTGCATAAAGTTAACATTGAAGTTATAAAAGGAGAAGTACACGGAATTATTGGGAAAAACGGAGCCGGCAAATCTACTCTGGTTGAAATTATCGCCGGTATCATTCCGCCTACCGGAGGGGAAATATTTATAGGCAACCATAGTTTTGAGGCCTTATCCCGGATCAGCGCCAGAAGGGAAAAAATCGCCTTTGTTCCCCAGGAGCCCCAGGTAATCCTGGATTTTACCGTGGCTGAAAACCTTTTTATTTCAGATTACGAAAGCCGGGGCAGGCTGATCAACTGGCCGGAGCTTTATGCTAAAGCAGAGCGGTTGGTGGAGAAAGCCGGCCTTAATATGAATGTCCGGATCAAAGCGGGTGATTTGTCTATCAGCGAGCAGCAACTTTTGCTAGTGCTTAAAGCCTGTTATGTTGAAGACGCGCAGATAATCATACTGGACGAAGCATCGGCTTCCCTGTCCCAAAAAGATGAAGAACTCTTATATAAAATAATTCAGGAAAGAAAGAAACAGGGCAATACCATTCTGTTTATATCCCACCGCACCGATGAATTGCTGAGGGTATGCGACCGGGTAACTGTACTGCGTGACGGGCACAGCATTGCTGCCATAGCTTGCTCCGATTTGGACAAAGACAAGCTCTCAGCCCTGATTGTGGGAGAAGAAACAGCGGAACCTCAGATTGGCCGCGATAGTGGCCTTGCCTCAGCGGACACAAGCGAAGACTTGGTATTGCTTGAGGTTGATCGCCTGACCAGGGCGGGCTTATACCAGAAAATATCATTCAGGCTTAAAAAAGGCGAGATCCTCGGTTTGGCAGGGCTGAGGGGAAGCGGTCGTACGGAAATATTCAAGGGCATTATGGGCATTGATCCGGCGGACGATGGTTTTATTAAAATCAAAGGTGTTAAAAAGCGTTATATGAATCCTTCACAAGCTCTCAGGGAAGGAATGGTTTACCTGCCCGAGGACAGGGAAAAGGAGGGTTTGATAAAAATCCTGAGTGTCAGGGAGAATCTAATCCTGAACTCTTTAAATAAAATATCGAAAGGCTTGCTGGTTAACAGAAAAAGAGAAAAAGAGCTTGTTGCAGATCTTGTCAACAACCTGGATATAAAGATTGCCTCAACCGAGCAGGAAGTGAGTCAGCTTAGCGGCGGTAATAAACAAAAAGTGGTTGTGGGTAAAATCTCGGCGACAAAGCCGCTGGTGTTTCTGCTGGACGAGCCCACCAAAGGTGTGGATATCTCCGCCAAACAGAGCATTCTGGGAATAATCAAGACCAAACTCAGCAATGACGCCGGTATTGTGATTACTTCCCCTGGCCTGGAGGACCTGATAAGTATCTGTGACCGTATTTTAGTCATCTACAAGGGCAAAATCACCGGCGAGTTTAGCCGGGGAGAATTTAGAGAAGGGGATTTATATCTCGCCATCCAGGGCGGAGTTATGGAAAAAGAACAACTAATTGATTAAGTTGCAAAGGGGAAGCTGTCATGCCTAAAAAGTTGCAATTGGAGCTATTTCTGCTTGAAAACCTGATCTGGGTAATTTTGGTTGGGTTTTTCCTTTTAAATGCTTTTATTACTCCCAGGTTTGCCACCTATGGCAATATGGTGAACATAATGTACCACTCGGCCATCATGAGCATGCTGGTGCTGGGTGAGGGTTTAATCCTGGTTATCGGTCACCTGGACCTTTCTATTGAATCAACTCTGGTTTTTGCGCCGGGAATTGCCATGTTGCTGGCCACTCGCTGGCTTCCTTTCCAACTGGACCCGGTTACCGCAATAATCCTGACCCTGGCGGTAGGTGCGCTGGTGGGTTGGTTTAACGGAGTCTGCATAGCCAAAATTGGGGTCAACCCTTTTCTGCAGAGCTTATCCGTGATGATCATCCTGAGGGGTTTGGCGCTGTTTTTATTACCCCTTTCCATATTTCCCCTGGCAAAAGTATATACCTACGCGGGACAGGCCCGGATGGCAGGCAACATTCCCGTAGCCATACCAATTGTGATTGCTGTTTTTCTGATTTTTCAGTTTATCATGCTCTATACTCCTTTTGGCCGGCATTTCATGGCGACCGGCGGCAATGCCAGGGCCAGCTATATCTCCGGCATCAATACCGGCCGGATGGTTATTTACGCTTTTATGATAGCCGGACTGCTGGCGGCGGTAGCCGGACTGCTGGCGGCCGGACGACAGGGGTCGGTCTCTAATTCCATGGGAGAGGGAATGGTTTTGCTGGCTTTTGCCGGCGCCATTTTAGGCGGGGCCAGCCTGGAAGGAGGCAAGGGTACACCCCTCGGCATGCTGGGGGGGGCGCTTTTGCTCGGCATGATCTCAAATTCGCTCAACCTGTTGGGAGTTGGTGTGACTCTGGTTTACGCCACTCAGGGAGCGCTGATTTTTTTAGCCATTGTGCTGGACCGGGTGCGGATCAAGCTGCGCAATTACCTGCTTCATCAGGAGCAGGTTAGAAAGCTGCTGATCCAGGAAATTTAGAAGAACTTTATCTGTTGTTTAGGGGGTGGTTTTTACTGCGGGCAAGTTTTCGTCAGGTTTGGCGAGCAATGTAAAATATGAGGAGGTAAAAACATGAGATTCAAACGGGTGTTATACCTGCTGGTGGCTTTATTGACAGTTGGCCTGCTGGCCGGCTGCGCCACTCAGAAAGCGGCTGAAGAGAAACAGTCCCAAAAACAGCTGAACTTCGGTATGGTTGTTAAAGAGCCGGGTGCTCCCTTTGTGCAGGCGTTTATTAAGGGCGCCGAGGGAAAAGCAGCGGAATTGGGCGTAAAAGTCGATATTAAGGACGGGCAGGCCGATTCAATGAAGATTATGGAGATCATGGATAATTTCATCACGCAAAAGGTTGATGGATTTATCATGGCCGGCGCGGTAGACCTGAAAGCAATTGTGCCTGGCATTAAGAAGCTTAATGAGGCAGGCATTCCGGTAATAGCCCTGGACACCTCACCGGAAGGCGGTAAGGTCGATTACTTCATCTCTTTTGATATTGAGCAGTCCAGCAAGAAAGCGGCAGAAGCTTTCATTCAGGGTATTAAAGACCGCAATGGCGGGCAGGTGCCGACCGGTGTGGTAATCGAGATCACAGGTTCAATTGAGGATATGTTTGCGCAGGCCTGTTCCAAGGGACTGCACACGGTTACCGACCAGTACCCGCAGTTGAAAGTAATCCAGGGCGAAGGCAAGTGGAACAATGTTGATTCCCACGAGAGAGCCAGCGATTTGCTGACCCGATATGGCAAGGAAGTTCTTGGTATCTATGTGCATACACCGGACATTATGGCTCCCGGCGTAGTTTCAGCCATTGAGGCGGCCGGCCTGGATCCCAAGAAATATGGTATTGCCGGTATCTGCATGGGTCCTGAGGGACTGGATCTGATCACCCAGGGTAAAGCGCTGGCTATTGTCGAACAGCCGGCCTTCGACTCAGCCGAACTGGCGGTACAGTACCTGTATGATATTAAGAACGGTAAGCCGACTCCCAAGATTGGCGATACGATAACCAAGGAAGGAGCTCTGTGGTCTCCCGCCAAGGTAGTGAAAAACACCTGGGCGGAGGACGGAGCTTTTATAATCCTACAGGGACCGCTGGTACCTATAGAGGTTAAAGGTGATGACGCCCGCCTGTGGGAAAATAAACTGAGCAGTCTCTGGAAAAAATAACTAAGCGAAGCTGAGGATGCGAAATTCGGGGCGCAGGGACAGAGGTCAGGGGACACACCTTCTGCGGAGGAATGTCCCCAACTCAGTCTGCGCCAGCCTTCACCGAGCCAGGACGGTGAGTTGAAGGCGGACCATTTCGCCCGAAGCGGGCTGGAAGTTCACTAGACGCGGAGTAGAAGCCAAGCAGGTTCAATGCCATGCACGACTTTGTCTGCAACCTGAGCAGTTAATACTGCACAGCCTGCCTTTAAATCTACCGGGTGCTTGAAGCCCTCCGGAAAAGAGTCCGCGGGGGCTTTTCCAACCTGTTCTCTAAAAACAAATCCAAAGGGGAAATGTGAAAAAATGTACATCCAAGTGTATAAACTGAAAGAAATACCGATTGACGACCGGGCCAGGATTCTAAAAAGAAGTGATACTGAAACGGAGTCAATCATGGCCGATGTAGAAAAAGTAATCGCCGGCATAAACGAGTACGGGGATAAAGCGCTGGTGGAGTACACCAAAAAATTTGAAGACGTTACTATCTTTCAGGAAAGAATAAAGGTGTCCCGGGAAGAAATTGAAGAAGCTTACCGGAAAGTGGACCGGGAAACTGTTGATGCGATCAGGGTCCTGGCTGACAATGTCAGGCGTTTCCACGCCGCCCAGATGCCCAACAAGATGTGGTCAATGGAGGTTTCTCCCGGCCTCGTGGCTGGACAAGTAGTCATTCCGCTGGAAAAAGTGGGCTGTTATGTGCCGGGTGGCAGGGGCTGGTTCCCTTCGGCGGTGATGATGTCCGTGCTGCCGGCCAAGGTGGCCGGGGTGCCCAGTGTGTATGTGTGCACTCCCGCAGCCCCTGATGCCTCGGTTCCTCCTGGAACCCTGATTGCCTGTGATATCTGCGGCGCCGACGCAGTGTTCAGGGTTGGCGGCAGTCAGGCAGTGGCCGCTATGGCACACGGCACCCAAACCATACCCAAAGTTGACAAAATAGTCGGACCGGGCAGTAAATGGGTCCTGGCCGCCTTCAGGCTTTTGTACGGGCAGGTTGAAATCGGCACCCTGGCCGGTCCCGGGGAGGGCATCATTCTGGCGGACGAAACCGCCAATCCGGAATATGCCGCCGCAGATATTTGCATTCAGACTGAACACGGGTTTGATTCGGCGGGAGTGCTGGTTACCCATGTGCCTGCTCTGGCCTACACGGTTCAGCAAAAAATCGGGCGGCACATAGAAAGGCTTAATGAGTACAGGCAAGCTTTTGTGATTGAGTCGCTGCGGAAATATGGGGCGATTATCCTTACTGAGTCCCTTGAGGAATCTATAGCTTTTGTCAACGAATATGCAGGTGAGCACTTGGAAATTATGACCGGTGAGCCTCTGCACCATATGCAGAAAATTAAAAATGCCGGTGGCATTTACCTGGGGCATTACACGCCGCTTTCTACCGGGTGTTTCGGATCGGGGCCTAACCACGTGCTGCCCACCGGCCGCAAGGCCACAGTATCGGGTGGCCTGAAGACGGCTGATTTTTATAAGGCGGTAACCTTTGAATATTTCTCCCGGGAAGGTTTGGCCAACCTCAAGGACGCCATGGTCAAGCTGGCCGATTACGAGGGCTTCCCCGCTCACGGCATCGCGATTCTGGAGAGGTTTATCAAAGAATAAGTGGAGGCGAAGTTCATGCTGGCAGCGCGCTATTACGGGATCAGACAGGTGCGGACCGAAGACATTCTCATGCCGGTGTGCGGCCCCGGGCAGGCTCTGATCAAAGTTGCTTACGCTGGTATCTGTGGTTCGGACCTGCACATATATAGAAAGGGCATGTTTGTGGTTTCCGTTCCGGAAACCATGGGACATGAATTTTCCGGTGTGGTGGAGCAGGTGGGCGAAGGTGTTGCGGAAGTACGCCCCGGCGACCATGTGGTGGGCGATCCGCGGGTTACCTGCGGCGGCTGCGAGTGGTGCCGGCGTGGCGCTTTTAATCTTTGCCCCGCTCTGGGATTCATAGGTGAGGTTGCACCCGGCTGCTTTGCCGGGTATCTGGCACTGGATGCCAAAAAACTGATTAAAATTCCCCGTGAGCTTGACTTGCGCCGGGCAGCCCTGGTGGAGCCCCTGGCTGTGGCCCTGCACATAGCGGGACAGGGGAAGTTCTCTGCGGCGGAACATCTTGGCATAGTTGGCGCCGGCCCTATCGGCCTCCTTACTCTTGCCGTGGTCAGAGCGATGCCGGCGGCAGCGCGGGTGACTGTGATCGACCTGGCGCCAGGCCGGCTTGAGTTGGCCGCCCGGCTCGGCGCGGCCACCCTGACGGCTTTTCCGGAGGATGCGGTTGATGCTCCTGATATTGTTGTCGAAGCGGTGGGGCTGGAGGCAACTCTGACCGGAGCCATCAGGTGGCTCAGGCCGCGGGGCAGGCTGGTGATGAACGGACTGTAAGGAGATAAGCTAACTATAGATCCCAATGATATTGTGGTCAAAGAATTGGAACTGGCAGGGGTCAGCGCCTATGAAACAGCTGACCTGCAAAAGGCAGTTGAGCTTTTGGTTGACGGAGAGGTGGATGTTGATCCCCTGATTTCCCACGTACTGCCTTTAGAGTCGGCTGCTGCTGGATTTACCCTTTTAACCGGAGAAGAAAAAAGCGCCTGCAAAATTTTATTTGCGACATAGGAGAAGGTGAAGAGATGTGCAGGGATGATCTGGATTTTTACAGAGATGGTTTGGAGCGCTTGACCCCGTACATTCCGGGCAAACCTGTTGAGGAAGTGCGGCGTGAGCTCGGCCTGACCGGGCGGATAGTCAGGCTGGCGTCCAACGAAAACCCCATAGGTCCTTCCCCGGGAGCTGTAGCGAGAATGAAGGAAGTCCTGGGTGAAGTGAACTTGTACCCAGACGGAGGGTGTTTTGAATTAAGAGAAGCTTTAGCCCACAGGCATGCCCTCCCGCCGGACTGTTTCGTATTCGGCAATGGCGTGGACAATCTCATTCCACTGGTGGTAAACACTTTTGTCAATGCCGGTGATGAGGTGATAATTCCACAACCAAGTTTTGCCGCCTACCGTACCAGCGCCATTGCCGCCGGCGGTATTCCCATAGAAGTTCCCTTGAAGAACTTTCACATAGATTTAGAGGCTGTATACAAGGCTGTCAGCCCAAGAACAAAAATTATTTTTATCTGTAGTCCCAATAACCCCACCGGTACTATAGTGCAAAGCCAGGAACTGGAGACGTTGCTTGACGCCCTGCCGCCCAGGGTGGTGCTTGCTATTGACGAGGCTTACCGGGAGTACGTCAGCGACACCCGCTACCAGGACAGTTTAGAGTACTTGAGAAAAGATAAAAGTGTTGTTGTTTTCCGGACCTTTTCCAAAATATACGGCCTGGCCGGGCTGCGCCTGGGGTATGGTATGACCAGGCCGGAGTATATCCGCCAGATGGAAAAGATCAGGGAGCCCTTTGCCGCTAACCGGGTGGCCCAGGCCGGAGCCGTTGAGTCCCTGCAAGACAGTGTGTTTATAAACCAGGTGCTGAAGGAAAACCGCAGGGGGATCAAAATTATCTGCGAAGGGCTGGATAAGATGGGAATTTTTTACATTCCCACAGAAGCCAACTTCATTTTTGCCGATCTGGGTGTGGAGATGCGCATATTATTCCCTGAACTGCTGAAGAGGGGAGTGATTGTTCGACCGGGAAGCTTCTGGGGCTATCCCACTTTCGCCCGGATTACCATAGGCACTCCTGATGAAATCCAATTTTTCCTTGAGCAGCTTGAAGATGCCCTGAACTCTCTAAAAGGACCTGTGCCGGAGTCTTAAAAAAAGAGAAGGTGTTTTGATCAGATGCCGGATAAACAAAGAACTGACATGTTGCTGATCCACGCGGGCCAACTGGTTACAGTGGCGGGGGCTTCCGATAGTCCCAAACGGGGAGACAGCCTGGCAGAAATCGGAGTTATAAAGGATGGAGCGGTAGCGGTTCGGGATGGAGTAATCACGTCAGTGGGAACTACCGAAGCTGTGCTGGAGCAGGTAGAATTTCACCCCGGCATAAAGGTGTTGGATGCGGGCGGACAGGTTGTCCTGCCCGGCCTGGTAGACCCTCATACCCACCTGGTGTTTGCCGGCTCGCGTGAGCATGAATTTGCTTTGAAGATTCAGGGAATGAGCTGCCTTGAAATATTAAAAGCGGGCGGGGGTATTCTTTCCACAGTCCGCAGCACTCGCTCCTCCTCAAAAGATGAGTTGTGCAGGACAGCCCGGATCTATTTGGACCAGATGCTCTGCCAGGGTACCACCACGTCGGAGGTTAAGAGCGGCTACGGTCTGACTGTGGTTGATGAGTTAAAAATGCTGGAGGTAATCAGGGAACTGGACCGGACCCACCCGGTGGACCTGGCGCCTACTTTCCTGGGGGCACACGCTGTACCCGAAGAGTACCTGGATGATCCAGAAGGTTATCTGACCCTGATTATTGAAGAAATGCTGCCTGAAGTGGTAGGGTTGGGTCTGGCGGAGTTCTGCGATGTGTTCTGCGAGGAAGGCGTTTTTTCGGTGGATCAATCCCGCCGCCTGCTGCTGGCGGCAAAGAAAGCGGGCTTGAGACTCAAAATACATGCTGATGAAATCGTTTCTCTTGGCGGCGGTGAGCTAGCCGCAGAGGTTGGCGCGGTATCTGCGGACCACCTGATGGCTGTTTCAGACGAGGGTGTCAGGATGCTGGCCAAAAGCGGGACTGTAGCCGTGCTCCTGCCTGCCTCCACCTTTTGTTTGATGAGCGGGTGCTACGCCCCGGCCAGGAAAATGATCCGCGAGGGTGTGGCGGTAGCGTTGGCCAGCAACTTTAATCCCGGCAGCGGCATGGTGAATTCCCTGCCCGTAGTTATGGGTATTGCCTGCCGGCAGTTTAAGATGAAGCCGGCGGAGGTTATTTCAGCGACAACCATCAATGCCGCTCACGCCATAGGCAGAGCATCTGAAGTCGGCAGTATTGAGGTGGGGAAAAAAGCCGACCTGGTAATTTTCAACGCTCCCTCGTACAGCTACCTGCCGTACCGTTTTGGCACAAACCTGGTGAGGACAGTGATAAAGGACGGCAATGTGGTTATTGGAGGCTTATCTTAAGTAAACTGTGGAATTTTAAAATGCATTAAACACCTGAGTCATTCCGTGAAGAGGCTCAGGTGTATTTTTTTAGCCATACCATAATCTGCCATAATATGTAACCAATTCATAACATCGCTAATAATATATTCGAGGGAGTATTGTTGACTATATATGTCTGCAGGCTGCAAATATTGTTCAAAGCTATCAGTTGCTGATAGCAGGCTGTAAGGATGGAGGATGAAATTAATGTTTAATTTCCAAACGGTTGCTACACTGTTCAGTATTAAGTGCGAGGTTGAGAAGATCGAAGCCAAACTGGACCACCCGGAAACCGGCTTGGTGGAAATCAAGCGTGAAATAAGGGAGATCATACACGCCCTGGAAAAGTTTGATCTGCCTTTCCTGCAGCATATTAAGTGCGAGGTAGAACAAATCGAAGCCAAACTGGACCACCCCACCACCGGTCTGGTGGAAATCAAGCGGGAGATCAGGGACATAATGAAGTTTTTGAACAAATTAGATCTGTCAGCCGTACTGGCGGATATAAGCCGGGAAGTCGCAGCAATTGAAGCTAAGCTGGACAATCCGGCCACCGGCCTGGTAGAAATCAAAAATGAAATCGCTGACATCTTAAACACAGGCAGCGAGTTTGCCTTCGCCATGGTGCGGACCACCGGGCCTTTTGTGCGCAGAGAAGGGTTAAACAGTGTGGTTGTGGTTGTGCTGAACAATACCAGTGTAACTCAAACAGTAACTGTAACAGTGTTTACTTTTGAACCACAGTGCCCCAAAATCCCGGTGGCGGGCAGCCCTCTCGCAGTTATGATAGAACCATTCTGCTCGTTTACCGGGGCGTTTGATGTCACCGCCAATAACAATTACGAAGTGCAGGTTGAGTCCCAAACAGGCCGGGGTATCTTCGCCTTTGCCGCTGGTCGTCCCGAAGCAGCGGCGGACCCGGTGTTCCCGGGAGCTTTGTTTGGATCACATGTCGCTCTTGATGCTGATTTTATACCTCAGTTAACCGTTGAAGCAGACTGTTAATAATAATGGAGGGATGAGGTTTTATGTTTGCGGATCAATTGATTTTAGGCCAAATCGCCTGTGAAGTCAAAAAAATTGAAGCTAAGCTGGACCATCCGGATACTGGTCTGGTAGAAATCAAGAAGGAAATACGGGAAATTGAAGACATACTGGAAAAGCTCAGTTTTCCCATCCTTGGGGAAATCAAGTGTGAGGTAGAACAAATTGAAGCCAAGCTTGATAATCCAGTCACCGGCCTGGTGGAAATCAAGCGGGAGATCAGGGGTATTGAAAAAGCGCTGGATAGATTAAATCTCTCCGCTGTTCTGGCGAGTATACTGCGGGAAGTCAGGGCCATTGAGGCTAAGCTGGATAACCCGCTGACAGGTTTGGTTGAGATAAAGCAGGAGATTATTGAGATAACAGCGGTGTTAAACTCGCTATTCTTCGCCATGGTGCAGACCAGCGGGCCGGTTTTAAGAAGATCGGACGTAAACAGTGTTGTTGTGGCAGTGCTTAATAACACAGCCGTCGCTCAGGCTGTGATCATCACCGTCTTTACTTTTGAGCCCCAGTGTCCGAAAATTCCTGTTGCGGGCAGCCCTCTCGCAGTTATGATAGAACCATTCTGCTCGTTTACCGGGGCGTTTGATGTCACCGCCAATAATAATTTCGAGGTTCAGGTGAAGGCTAATGTTGACCGGGGCATCTATGCTTTTGCCTCGGGCCGCAGTGAAGCCGCCGATGCTCCTGTTTTCCCGAGCGATCTTGTAGGGGCCAACGTTGTTTTGAGTTCTAATTTCAGACCCCAGTTTACCGGTATAAATGATTGCTAAAAACTAACCGCGTGTAATTCATAAGTCGGATTAGAAAAAAATAAGGCGTCTTGCCCGTACGGAGCAAGACGCTTTTGCGTTCATTTCATAATCATTACAGAACTTGCCTTGACAAGTGCCGTGACATCGTCACCAATTTTTAAACCGAGTTTTTTTGCCGAACCGGCAGTGATCGTAGAGCACATCTCCTGTCCACCCACGTCAAGTATCACTTCGGCAGATATATCGCTTGTTTTGATGTCCTTAATACGTGTCTTTAATTGATTGCGTGCGCTTAATTCCATTGGATAATCCTCCTCAGGTATTTTCTAATAATATGTATTAAAGGATATTTTTTTATACATCGTAAAATGATTTGTAATCATTAGCGGGTTTACACTTACACTGCGCCGTAAATGATACGGAGTGGCAAGTGGTTGAAATTTCTAAATTAATCTTATTTAGCAGGAATATGTTTTATTTAGTAGAAGTAATGTTATGAAAAGTGCTTATTCTTCTAATCTAATAATGTATCTCTCCGAGCCAAACAGCCTAAAGCTTATAAAGCCATGGCCGTTGGCCGGCAGGGTGTACCGGGAAACCGGCTTGCCTTCCATTGCGAAAAGGAGAGTCAAGGATTTGGTATATGCGCCGGGCCGCTTTTCTCGCAAAGCTTCCCGGCATTGCTTTTTATCATAATTTCAAATAAGTTAATAAGTTAGGGGTCAGGCGCCATTGGAGATTTATTTATTCTTTATCCTCATGGTCGTATCTGTAGGGTTTTTTCTTTACGAGGTGTCCCGGCGCTACCGTTATGTAAAATTAGGCAGACCGGAAAACCGTTTTGACCGCCCCTTTGAGCGATGGAAATATTTTTTTACCCATGTCTTGGGCCAAAATAAAATTATGAATAAACCCCTGTTTGGTATACTGCACGGGTTTATCATGGGGGGGTTTTTTGTCCTGCTTTTGGGGATCCCCAATATGATCAACGAAGGCCTTTTCAATACCAGCATCCCCTATATAGGGGACAATTCCGGCTACCTTTTCAGCAAAGATATTTTCGTCGCTTTAATAATTATCGGGATCGCGGGAAGCTGGTTACGGCGAACCGTTAAAAAGCCGAAATGGCTGAAGAACACTCCCGAGGTTTTTGTTATCCTGGGGTTGATCTTGGTGATCGCGATAACGGAAGTACTGTTTCACGGATACCGGCTCGCGCTTGGCGAAAGAGTGGCCTTAAGCGGGGCCGCTCCTCTGGCTTCAGCCGTTTCAATTTATCTGGCGGGCTTAAATGGTAAAGATATTCAATACACAGGGATGTTTTCCTGGTGGACTCATTACCTGGCTATTTTTTCACTACTGTTTATTGTGCCGCGCTCCAAGCACCTGCATATGGTGTTCGCTCCTTTCAACACCTACTGGCGCTCATTTGAACCCAAAGGATCTTTGAGTAAGATAGATTTTGATGAAAAAAATGTTAAAACTTACGGAGCAAGCAGGCTGGAGGACTTTACCTGGAAGCAGTTGTTTGAAGCCTACGCCTGTGTAAAATGCGGTCGCTGCGACGAAATCTGCCCCGCCCACCAGAGCGACGAGCCGACAAAGCCCAAAAGATTCAACGGACGCCTGCGCAAACATATAGATAAAAAAGCTCCCGCAATTTTAAAACGAAAAGCCAGGAATTCAAAAGTGACCGGAAAAGAAGAGCCGGAGGATACAATCTCTTACAAGAGCAAAAAGGGGGTCACCAAGAAAGACCTCATCGGAGACGTCTACGAAGAGGAATTCATATGGAGCTGCTCAACCTGCGGGGGTTGCATGGAGGTCTGCCCGATCTCTATCGAGCACACTTCCAGGCTGTTCGATGTGCGCCGTTATATTGTCTCGTCGGGAAAAAACGTGCCGGAGACAATCAGGCAAACTCTTGCCGGGATTGAAGATCACGGCAACCCCCGGGGAATCAGCCGTAAAACCGTAATAGACTGGGCCAAAGCTTATGCGATACCGACTCTGGCCGAAAAGCCGGACGCGCAGTATCTTTACTTCGCGGGATGCGCCGGAATATTTGATGAGACAGCCAAAAGAACAACCGCCGCTTTTATCAATATTTTAAAGAACGCGGGCGTCAGTTTCGCGGTGCTCGGTAATTACGAATGGTGCTGTGGCGAGACCGCCCGCAGGATGGGAAATGAATACCTGTTCCAAAAGATCGTGAAAAAGAACGTCTCGCTTTTTAATGAATCAGGTGTGAAAAACATTTTGACCACCTGTTCCCACTGCTATAACACATTAAAAAACGAATATCCCCAGTTCGGAGGCAGATATGAGGTCACCCCTCACCCCGTATTTTTGGCCGGCCTGCTTAAAGATGGCAAGTTAAAGCCCAAAAATAGCATCGATAAAACTATTGCCTTTCACGATTCGTGCTATCTGGGCCGTTATAACAATTTTTACAATGAGCCGAGGGAAGTCCTGGAATCCGTGCCAGGTGTCTGCCTGGCCGAAATGCCCCGCTCCAGGGAGAATTCTTTCTGCTGCGGCGCGGGGGGCGGCAGATTCTGGATGAAAAGCGCGAAAGACAACCTGATCGGCCAGAACAGGGCTAAAGAAGCCGTCTCCACTGGAGCTGAGGTGATCTGCACGACCTGTCCGTATTGTCTGGCCGCTCTTTCTGAAGGAATTGGCGCCAATAACAATATTAGGACCATGGACATCGCTGAAATCCTGGAGATGAGTCTGCAGCGGAATGGGGACACACCTCTCTTATAAGCATTCCTGCATGCCGAGGAATGTCCCCGATCTAATCAACGAGGAATGTCCCCGATAAAAGGAGTGAGGAGATATATTGATGGAGGCCAGGGAAGTGCTGTCAAAATACGTGAAAGAAACGGGCGGGTCAAAGTGTTTTCATGGAAACGACAGCATCCGTGAGGATATAAACGCGACAGTGGTGCTCGCCGCAGCCTGCCCGTTTTACAAGGATGATGTAGAAGAAGAAATCTACCTGGAAGGCGCGCTGACCTGCTACAACTGTCGTTACCGGAGATGGGCGAGCCCGGGATTCAATTGTTATAAGAATTTTCCAGTCAGTCAAATAATCACAGGCCAAATGAGGTAAAGTTATGGCGTTAAATAAGAAAGTTGCAATCAGTATAATTTTTATTTTTTCTTTTGTCGCCGGCTCCTACCTGCTTGAAAACCTGTCAAGGGAGCAGGGGCTAAAAGCAGCCACAGTGATCAAGGTGCAGGATAACGAAAACCTGGTCGCTCTTATGGGTGTCGATGTGCTCCGGGTGTTAAAGGAGCAGGAGTTCCCCGGCGACGAGGATGCCAGGGGGCTGAGCCTGTTGTATGCCATGGGCGCGGCAGGTATCGGCGAGTTCAATAAAATTGAGGTCAAAGGCGTGGACAGCAAATCCGTTTTTGAGGCAACAAGAAATGATATCAACAGGGACTACATCTTATACTTTACAGAGCGCGGGACCGTCAATTTGTGCAAGAAGAATGACTGTCAATATTTCCTCGTTGAAGATGTCAGCGAAATCAACAAAATAAATTGATAAAGAGGTAACTGCAGTGGAGGATACGGCAAAAAAACTGTCGGTATCGGAGAAATTCATTTTCAGGCTCGGCCTGGCGGACGTGCTCAGGCTGACCATGTTCGGGACACTTATTTCGATAACCAAAGATATAACCAGGCTGCCCCTGCACCTGCCAGGGCATACCAGCATTTACTGGATGGGCATTCTGGTTCTGGGCAAAGGGCTGATCCCCAAATTCGGCGCGGGTATAATCATGGGCATCGTCTCGGGTGTACTTGCTGTATTGCTGGGACTGGGGAAAGAGGGTGTGTTCGTTTTTTTTAAATATTTTGTGCCAGGCCTGTTGATAGACATTATAGCACCGGTATTTAACAACAAGCTCGAAAACCCTTTCATCGGGGCCATCTGCGGCACACTGACCAGCCTGTCGAAACTGCTCGCAAACCTTGTCCTGGGGATATTGCTTAAACTGCCGATGGGATTTATCGCCCTGGGTTTGGGGTTTGCCTCGGCCTCCCATGTTATATTCGGAGCCGCGGGCGGACTGATTGCCGCAATATTGATAAAGCGACTGAAGCCAAGGCTATCCAACTGGGAGTGAATTCTTATGAGGGGAATAAGTAATGGCTGAAAACAGCATCGAATTGATCAACGTCACAAAAGAATACAGCGCAGGTCATGCTTATAAAAAATGCGCCCTTAAAGACATAAACCTGACCATCCGGCAAGGCGAGTACATCGGGCTGATCGGTATGAACGGGTCGGGGAAATCCACCCTCGCCCGTCTCATCAACGGACTGATTCAGCCCACGGCGGGCAAAGTGTTTGTAAACGGGTTGGACACGGCGGACAGGGGTTCACTGATCGAAATCAGGCGTCTGGTGGGTATGGTCTTCCAGAATCCCGACAACCAGATCATCAGCTCCATCGTGGAAGAGGATATCGCCTTTGGCCCGGAGAACCTGAAACTCTCTTCCGCTGAAGTAAAAGAGCGCATCGACTGGGCATTGCAGGCTGTCGGCCTGGCGGAACTGCGCCATCACGCCCCGTATTTGCTCTCCGGCGGCCAGAAGCAAAAAGTCGCCATAGCGTCAGCCCTGGCCATGCGACCAGCCCACCTGATCCTGGACGAACCCACGTCCATGCTCGACCCGTGCGGCAGGCAAGAACTCATCATAAACTTAAAAGAGCTGAATGAAAAACACGGCATCACGATCATCCTGATCTCCCATCACATGGAAGACGTCGCCCAAGCAGAGCGCCTGATCGTGCTCGATCAGGGTTCCGTTAGTCTTGAAGGAGCGCCGTGGGAGGTCTTTACTTCAATAAAGAATCTCTCAGATACAGGTTTAAATCCGCCCGAAATCGTCCATTTGGCTAACAGCCTGAGAAAACGCGGTTACTTAATCGATAAAAGAATCATCAACATGCAGCAAATGGTGGAATATATATGCCGATCATAGACGTAAAGAACTTAACCCATGTCTACCTGCCCGGCGCCCCTTATGAAAAAAAGGCACTGAACGATATCAATCTTTCTGTTAACCAGGGTGAGTTCCTGGGGATCGTGGGAGCAAATGGTTCCGGAAAATCGACGCTGATCCAGCACTTTAACGGCCTGCTCAGCCCAACCGGCGGGAAAGTAATCATTTGCGGCCAGGACACCTCCGTCAAGCAGCACAGAAATGAATTGTGGAAGAAAGTCGGTCTGGTGTTCCAGTACCCCGAGCAGCAGCTTTTCGAAGCTACAGTATATGAGGACGTGTCCTACGGCCCCAGAAATTTAGGTCTTCACCCGGAAGAAATCAAGAATAGAGTTGTAGACGCCTTAGAGAAAGTTGGTCTTGAGCCTGTAACAGTGGCGGAATTACCGCCCATCTGCCTCAGCGGCGGGCTGCGCAGGCGCGTGGCTATAGCAGGCGTGCTGGCCATGCGGCCCGAGATACTGGTTCTGGACGAACCGGCCGCAGGACTGGATCCTCTGGGCCGGGAGATGATCCTGAAGCTGATCAAAAAACTGCAGCAGGAAGATCACATTACCGTGGTAATGGTATCCCACAGCATCAGGGAAATAATCTCACTGGCCGGTCAGATCGCCGTTTTAGAAAAAGGGAGATTAGTCGCCTGCGGCGACATAAAAGAAGTCTTAAGTCAAAAAGACTTCCCCGACCTGTCCGGCGTCCTGTTGCCCGACTACCTCCAATTAATTCATACCCTGGCCGGACGAGGTAAAAAAGTAAACACCGGGATCATCACCCTGGCGGAGACAGAGCTGGAAATAGCAAAACTCCTCGAGGAGGAAGACATATGAAAAAAGAGAAAGGGCTAAAACTGGGCCAGTTCGTTCTGGGCAATTCGGTTATCCACCAGCTTGACCCCCGGACCAAAATCATCGGCTGCTTTGCTGTCATTTTTTCAGTGTTAATGAATTTCAGGTGGTACGTGATCCTGTTCAATATTTTTATCATCATAGCGGCCATGTTTTTATCCCGGGTAAAAATAGCCAGGGTCCTGCGCGGCCTGAGCAAGCTCAAGTACTTGTTCCTGCTCTCGTTTATCTTCCAGGCGGTTCTCACTTCAGGCGAGCCGGTTTTTTACCTGGGCGCGGTGAGCGTGACCAGGGAGGGTATCGCTCTGGGCACATCCACGATCTTTCGCCTGCTGATCCTGTACTTGGCTTCTTCCCTGCTGACCATGACCACGTCACCGCTGAAACTGGCCTCGGGGATAGAGTCCCTGCTCTCGCCGCTGCAATATCTGAGGATACCTGTGAGTCAGTTTTCCATACTCATAAGCACCGCCTTAAGATTCATTCCGACCATTATCGAAGAAGCGGAGACCATAACCCGTGCCCAGAGGTCCCGCGGCGCGCAGTTTAACTCGCCAAGCATTATCAACCGGCTGAAAAGCTTTACAGCCGTCCTGATCCCGCTGCTGGCGGCGTCGCTGCAGCGGGCCAACGACCTGGCCGTCGCCATGGAAAGCAGGTGCTACACGGGCGGCTCCAGCCGGATCAGAACCGAAAGCCTGTGTTTTAAGGGGAAGGACAGGCTGGCGATAGGGCTGGTTTCTTTAACCTTTGCACTGTCAGTTGTGTTGATCTAAATCGGGGACATTCCTCAGCAATAAAGGAATACCTGAAACAGAGGTGTGTCCCCATTCCTTGTTTGGTGTGTCCCCGTTCCGCTGTAGAGGTGCCTCCTTACCTTAAACGAAAGGATGATGATCCGTGTTTTCCAGTAGAAGAAGCTTTTTTGTGAAGTCAGGCGTCTTTTTGCTGTTATTCTTATTCATTGCCTCCGCAGCCTTCGCCGAAGGAGGCGACAAATCTTCATCTCCCGGAATACCCGGCCAAAAACCGTTGGGCTTCGTCTCAATTTCCCTTGTTGACGGCGGCAAGGTACAGGACGCCGCCGATGTGCCCACTGAACCGAAGTTTAAACTGGAATTCGACAAGAACGTTGTCAACAGCACCATCTGGGAGATCAACCGGAATTGCTTCAACCTTGTCTCTCAGAATAACGAAAACGTCCCCGTCAGCGTTACCAAGGTGGATGACACCATCGATTTTTCCCAGAGAAATAATATTTTCGTCCAGCCGGCAAGCCCTCTGATTCCTGGAACTTCATATACCTTAATGGTAGCGCCCGCCCTGAAAGCAAAAAACGGCGTTTCCACCCTCGGAGGGACAACATCAGGGCAGGGGTTGAGCATTTCCTTCAAGACACAGGGACAGGCAATAACACAACCCGAAACACAAACTGCGGCACAAACCGCAACGCAGACAGCATCTCCAGCAACCGGACCCGCCGCGCAGACAAACAGTGAAAACACGCAGAACCCGGCCAATGCCGGCGGTAATGACGCAAACAACACCGGCAGCGTGGGCGGTACGGACAATAAGTCGCAGGGAGCACAGGTCACAGCAATTACAGGCGGAGAAAGCGCCGGGCAAAACCAGGCGTCCGGCAAGCCGGACAGCTCCGCGCAAACGGAAGCAGGATTTAATTACACCAGCCTGTTGACTATCCTGACCGTGGTTTTGCTCGCCGGCTGGATAGCAGTGGAATTTTTCATTAAAAAGAAAAAGAAAGTTTGACGAAAACAACGGCAGACATACATTGAGTACATTCTATTGGTTATATTCCATCGGGGACATCTCTTTCAGAGGAATGTCCCCGATGGAGGTGTGTCCCCTTGTGGGGCAACGCCAAGAGGGCGGAGGCCGTGACAGTCATTGTCAAAGCCCTCAGCTTGGGGCAAGCAACCGTTCAGGCGGATGCAACGGCTGAGGCCGGATTGAATTAAACTGACAAGCATAGGGAATCCTTTCGGATTCCCTATGCTTTAAAGTTCCCAGACTTTTATAATTAATGGCACTTTATCCCAGGAGGTATGACTATCAATACCGTGACAACTCGTTTAAGAATGGATAAAATATAATCAATAATGATGAAGAACGAGGTGACCACAGTGAAGCAACAATATTGTGCCCGTTTAATCCCGGAAAACGATGGACGTTGGACAGTCGAGATCCCGGCTCTTCCCGGATGCGTAACGTGGGGCAACACCAGGGAAGAAGCATTAGAGCGGATCAAAGAGGCCGTAGGACTATATTTGGAGGTGCTAAAGGAAGAGGGAAAACCCATCCCAGCCGATAAAAGCATTTTTACAAAAATAGAGGTAGCCATATGAGCCGCATTCCCCAAATTACCGGCCTGGAACTTATCCGGGCTTTACAACGGATTGGGTTTTATGTGCATAG
>CAZJGV010000003.1:0-24519 GCA_964545615.1 uncultured Pelotomaculum sp. | reverse complement strand
TAGAAAGAAGGGCAGTCACCGTTTTCTATATCATCGGGAAGATCGCTCACGACTTGCAATTGTGGCCGTGCATAAAGGAGAGACCATTCCACCTGGTACCCTCACTGCAATATTGCGTACAGCCAAAATTACCTTGGATGAACTAAAAAATAGTCTATAAATTTACAAATCTACTGACCACAGGCAGGCAACGGCTGTAGAAGAATAGTTTAAAATGAGAAAAATATCCTTTAGTTAACGGGAAAAAGCATTGGCAATAATAATAACTTATACAATGCAAATAACCACGGGAGGTTTTAGATAAATTGCGAATTATCGTCAGCATCGATGATACCGACAATATTGAGAGCGACTGGGGAACGGGAGAACTGGCCGCACAAATTTCGCAGACCATGGAAGAACGCGGCTGGGGGAAGAGCTACGGGGTGACCCGGCACCAGTTGCTTGTGCATCCTGATATCCCCTATACTTCACACAACAGCTCGATGTGCTTTGAGGCCGAATTGGACGTAACATTTCTTGAAGGTTTAACTAACTTTGCTTCAGATTTTTTGTCCCATGAAAGCGCTGAGGGGTCCGATCCAGGCATGTGCATAATGGTACCTGAAAGATTAAGCAAACCCGGGCTGCTGAGCGATTTTGGCCGCAGAGCTAAAGAAACCATTGTAAATAAGCAGGAAGCATATAGCCTTGCTCAACAGCTTGGCATACACTTATCCGAGCACGGCGGTGACGGTCAGGGTGTGATAGGTGCGCTGGCCGGGGCGGGACTGCGCTTAAGCGGCAACGATGGCCGCTTAAGGGGCAAGCTTAAAATTAAAAACGCTGCCGATATAATCAGCGTCCGTGACATTATCTCCCGAACCTGTGTTGATGTGGTGAGAGGCCTGGATGGGACGGCATTAAATGATAATGATATAATCAGGCTGGGAAAAACGGTAAAGCCGGTACTACTGGAAGGAAAGTTTGTGCTGCTGGTATTTCCCGCCGGTGTTGAAGGCAGCGGTGACGTCAGGTGGCAAACCTGCACCAAAGAACAGTTAAGGAAATTTTAATAGTTCAATCAATTTATTTCTCTTGGCCGCGGTTTCAACTACGGCAAAAATTTTTTCTGATACCAAAGATCCTACCCGCCCCTCACAGACTGTATAACCCATTTCCCCGGCCAAGTCCTGCTTTTTTTCATAAGCATTACAGAACTTGCCTTGACAAGTGCTGTGATATGGTCATAGTTTTTTAACGAACGGCGGTGCTCGCAGAGCACATCTCCTGTCCACCCACGTCAAGTATCATTTCGGCAGATATGTTGCTTGTTTTGAGGGCCTTAATACGTGTTTTTAATTGATTGTGCGCACTTAGTTCCACTGATTAATCCCCCCGCTCATAAGTTGTTAATAATATGTATTAGAGGATATATTATGCAATAAGGTATAAAACAATTTTAAAATATGGATATTTGAATAATTTTTAGCAGGATTTTTGCAAATTAAGATGAAATTTATTATTAAATATATTATTAGTTCTCCGAGCCTTGTGAAACCTAAGCATGTAGTATGGCTACAAGGCCGTTAGGGTACAATGGGAAACCATTATGCCTCCCATCGCGGAAAGGAGGGCAAAGCTTTATTCTATATTAAAGCTTTGTCTTTTTTTATAAGCTTTACAATTTAATATTATTCCTCTCCGAGCCAAATAACCTAAAGCCACAAGCTATGGTTTTTGGCCGGCAGGGTGCACCGGGAAACCGTTGTGCCTTCCATTGCGAAAAGGAGAGTATGGTGTGGCTTCTTACTATGCCGGGCCGGCTTGTTTTTCGCAAAGCTTGCCTGGCATTACTTTTTTTCCTCATGGTCATATCGGTAGGGTTTTTGTTTTATGAGTTATATCGACGTTATCGTTATGCAATATTAAGCAGGTCGCCCAGGAAGGGACAAGTAAGTACCGTCCCTACTTGCCTTCTTGCTAAAAGATCAAAAAGGGGTGATGGTGTGAGATAGTCGTCGACTAATTAAATAAAACTCTGGTCAGGGATTAAATCAATGAAAGGAGAATAGCATGCTTCATTATAGGAAAAAATGGCATCCTTATTTAGCCATTTTGCTCACAGTATTTATGACGCTGTCATCGCTGCCGGTAAGTGTGCCGGTAACCGGGGCGGCAGCAGATACGGTAACCAGTACTGTATATGACACAACTGCCGGCGCAGAAAGCAGTCCTTACTGGCAGAACGGCAAGTTAACTGCCGGTAATATTAACTTAAACAATCTAACTTTGTCCTGGTCCGGCGCGACTGACGACGTTGGAGTGACGGGGTACAATATTTACCGGGACGGCACGCTCCTGGCCGGCAATACCAATTTCAACCCGTTTTACGTTAACGGCCTGCAGACCGGCGCCCAGTATACTTTCACGGTACAGGCCCTGAATGCGGCCGGCAAAGAAAGTACTGACGGGCCGAGCGTAACCGTTACCACGCACACATCCGGTGAGAAAATCATAGCAAATGCAGCTGTCGGCACTATTTACATGGACTACACTCATTTGTATCCAGTAACAACTGGCGGCCTCGACACCTGGATAATCAATGTACCCAATGCAACATTCAAAGCTGGCGTAAGTAACAGCGATCTCACTATAGATAACTTTCCACATGAAGCGTATTATGGTACCACTAGGCTAGACGATCACAATATTGCCTTTAATATGAGTGGGTGGACTGGTCAGCCGATTACTTTGCCGTACACGGTGACAGTGTCGCTCAAGCCTTCAGCGGTAACTGACCCGGATATGCTTGCTTCCGATACGATCCCATTAATTATAAAGGAAGTTACCAGCGTATGGCTTAACAAGAACATCGACACGCTCAGCAAAGGAAACAGTGAACAGCTGGTAGCGACTGTTATCCCGGCGGATGCTCCGGACAAGTCGGTCAACTGGACTACCAGCGACAGCTCTGTAGCCACCGTGGACAACACCGGCCTGGTGACCGCGGTAGGGACAGGGACAACTGCCATCACCGCGACGGTTGTCAGCGGTTTGTCAGCCAGCTGCGCTGTCACAGTTACTCCTGACGCTTCCCAAACGCCCGTAACTGTGGACAGTTTATATACTGATCATATAGGAAAAAAAATAATTGTTAAATTTGGCAAGGCTATGGCCGACCCTGCCGGAACCCAGGGCCAGTTTACCGCCAAGGTGAATGGAAGTGCCACATCTGTGACAGGGATTGCCCCTGGCGCTAATCCCGATGAACTGGTGCTGGCCCTAGCCAGTCAGGCAAAAAGCGGTACTGCGGTTACGCTCAGCTATGCCAAGGGCACAGTGACAGCCGCAGACGGCAGCCTATTGGACAGCTTTAACGATTATGCGGTTGCTAACAACTATGTAGCCGGCGGGGTAGTTAATTTTTCACCGGACGCTACTGAACTCAGCTACGATTCTACTAACCAGATAATGAAATTTCGCTTTGACGCCATGGAGGACTATGATAGTGTAACTGACATAATATTTTATATCAGCAACGGGTTCGGTGACCCGAGCGGCGGCCTGTTTATAAGCAATTTGAACAATTATGTAAAATTTTATGAAAAAGACACAGGTATCGCTGCGCCACTCCCGCCTCCTGTACTTGCTTCGAACGCAACCAAACAAACCGGGTTTACAAATGACTGGTATTATTTCGTCCCAAGTTCGGGTAGAGCTGTGGGACTAAACCTCACCTCTTGTGCCCTGAAGCCTTCCACTACCTACGTTATTGACATCCTGAAAGGGTTTGCTTACAATAACGGGGGTACGACGACTGTAACCGACTCCTTTGAATTTACCACTACCGCCACATCTTCGTCCAAGCCTGTTTGGCCGGCCGGCAGCAGTTTAACTGTCACCAACCCGGCCGGCGCCAGTGTGACCCTGAACTGGCAGGCCGCCCAGTATCACCCGACGTCATTGTACCCGACTGGCTGGCAGGCAGGATACAACACTGGTGTAACCGGCTATAACATTTACCAGAACGGCGACCTGTTGACCACGGTCGCAGGGGAGACCGCCACCTCGTATCAGGTGACCAGTCTCACACCGGGCACGAGCTACCAGTTCAGCGTGAAAGCCGTGGACCAGGCGGGTCAACTCAGCGAGGCCCTGGAGACCACATATGACGCTGCGCTGTTAATATCACCGGTGGTCACTGCGGACACACCCAATCAAGCGGGCAGCGCCGTTAATCTGACCTTCGCCGACGACCCAGCCTGGCGGGCGGCCATCTCCGGCATTACCGTCGACGGTGCACCATTGAACAGCATCCAGTATACCGTCACAGCCGGTAAAATCAGCATTGCGCCGGGTGTCCTGAATACGGATGCCAGCCACACCATCGTAATCAGCGCCACAAACTATCAAGACGCCACTGTGGCGCAATCTACCGAAACCACTGCTCCGGCCCTGACCGCGCATGAGATTTTACCGGGCAGCGCCGCAGAGCTGACCTTCACCGACAATCCTGCCTGGCGGGCAGCCGTCAGCGGCATTACCGTGGACGGCGCGGTATACTTGACCGGCAGCCAGTATGTGGTCACACCCGGTCACATCTATATCGTTGCCGGCATTCTGAATACCGCCGGCGACCACACTGTCGCGGTCAGCGCTCATAATTACACCGATACCACCGTCAGCCAGAAGGTGGTGGCAGTGCTTACTCCGCCGGTTCTGACCGCGCAAGAGGCTTTTCCAAACAGTGTTGTGGATCTGACCTTCACAGATAACGAAGCCTGGCGGGCAGCCATCAGCGGCGTTAGCGTGGACGGTACGGCCCTGACAGACAGCCAGTATGTGGTTACGGCCGGTCACCTCAAAATTGCCGCGGGTGTGCTGACTACGACCGGTAGCCACACCATCGCAGTCAGCGCAACCAATTACACTGACACCATTGTTACTCAAAATATAGCGGAAGTGCTGACCCCTCCGGCCCTGACCCCTGACAGCACTGATAACTTGCCGGGCAACCCGGTGGACATTACTTTCACTGACGACGCGAGTTGGCGGGCAGCCGTAAGCGGCGTGACTGTGGACGGCTCGGTATACCTAACCGGCAGCCAGTATACAGTCACCCCCGGCAACCTCAACATCGCCGCCAATATCCTGAAGACTGGCGGCAGCCACACTATAACCGTCAAGGCGGACCAGTACACCGACGCTTCCGTGACCCAGGTGATCAGGTTAATAACCAGGTTTGACAACCTGCCTGAAGGGACCATCACCACCGTGGCCGGCGCCGGGGGCAGCAGCAACGGCTACGGCGGTGACAACGGCCCGGCCACCGGCGCCAAGTTATACAATCCTGCCGGGACGGCGGTAGACAACAGCTCGGGTGCTCTTTACATTGCTGATTATAACAACTACCGTATCCGTAAAGTGGATTTGAGCGGTGTCATTACCACGGTGGCGGGAACCGGGACCAGCGGTTATTCTGGTGACGGAGGTCCGGCCACCCAGGCCAACATATCCAGGCCTATTGATCTTGTGGTGGACGGCGGCGGCAATCTTTACTTTACTGATAATACTAACTACCGCGTGCGCAAAGTTGACACCAACGGGATTATCACCACCGTGGCCGGAACCGGAACCAGCGGTTATTCCGGTGACGGCGGCCCGGCTACTCAGGTCACTTTAAAATCAGTTAGCGGATTAGACCTGGACCAGGCCGGCAACCTCTACATTGCTGATGCCAGCAACAACCGCATTCGCAAGGTGGATGTCACAACCGGCATTATCACCACCGTGGCGGGCACCGGGACAGCCGGCACCACCGGTGACGGAGGCCCGGCCACCCAGGCCAATCTGAAAAAACCCAATAATGTGGGGTTAGACAGCGCCGGGAACCTCTACATCACCGAAGGCGACAGCCGTGTGGTCCGCCGGGTTGACGCGGGAGGGACCATCACCACCGTCGCCGGGATCACGGGGACATCCGGTTTTGCAGGCGATGGCGGTCCGGCCACCCAGGCTAAATTGTACAATCCTTACTGCGCTTTTTATGACACTAATGAAGGTGGCCTGTATATTGCCGATTACAGTAACAACTGCATCCGCTTCGTCAAGCTGAAGCAGGTGGCGGCCATGCCCAGTCCCAGCCTTCCTTCCGGCGGGGCGCCGAGCGGTACAACGGTGACTTTAAGCACTGCCACCGCAGGAGCGGCGATCTACTACACCACTGACGGCAGCACACCGACCTCTGCCAGCACCTTATATAGCGGACCTATTACCATCGATTTATCCTGTACACCAACCCTGACCATCAAGGCTGTGGCAGTGAAAGCGGGGCTTTCGGACAGCTTTGTCATGACGGTCAGTTATGCCCTGCCCTATAACACCCCCGCCTGGCCGGCCGATACCCAGGTTACAGCTTCCACTATCACCGCCGCCGAGCTGACCCTGACCTGGACACCCGCCGTGGACAACGTGGCGGTGACCGGCTATCAGATCTATGAGAACGGAACCTTGTTGGATACAGTAAACAGCACCACAACCTATAACGTCACAGGCCTGACGGCAGGCGCCAGCTACGAATTCAAACTAAAAGCCTGCAACGCGTCAGGGATCTGGAACGATTTCAGCCCGGCGCTGACGGTCCGTACGCTGCCGGCGCTGATAGCCGATAACAGCGACAACGTCCTGGGCAAAGCGGTGGATTTTACCTTTGCCGATGACACAGCCTGGCGGGCGGCCATCACCGGCGTCACCGTGGACGGCACAGCCCTGACCAGCAGCCCGTATACCGGGTATACGGTCACTGCAGGGAATGTCAACATCGTCGCCAGCACCTTTAAAACCGCCGGGGACCACAACATTGTGGTCAAGGCCGCCAATTACGGCGATAACGCGATGGTCCAGAACATCTCCACTCCACTGACGCCTCCTGTGTTGACTGCGGACAGCAGTGACAACACCTTGGGCAATGCGGTAGACATCACCTTTAATGACGACGCTGTCTGGCGGGCAGCGATCACCGGGGTCAAGATAAACGGAGTCGCCCTGAACGGCAGCGAGTACACCCTCAGCGACGGCAATCTAAGCATCAAAGCCGAAGCTTTCTCCCTCCCAGGGTACTACAGTATCGTGGTCAGCGCCACAAACTACGCGGATACCACGGTAACTCAGAACATTAACAGCACAGGGATCAGGCAGGACCTGGATATTCCTGACGGTTATGTCACCACCGTGGCAGGCCAGGGGGGAACCAGCGGCTTCAGCGGCGACGGCGGCCAAGCCAAGAGCGCTTTATTTAAAAACAACTATGGCGTCGCCACGGACGCGGCGGGTAATCTTTACATTACCGACACAAACAACTACCGCGTCCGCAAGGTGGATGTCAACGGCAACATCACCACTATAGCGGGAAATGGAACGTCAGGCAATACCGGTGACAACGGCCCGGCCCTCCAGGCCAAGGTTAATCCTACCGATGTGGCAGTGGACAGCAAGGGCAATATGTACATCGCCGACGCCAACAACGGCGTTGTGCGCAAGGTGGATCCCAGCGGGATTATCACCACCGTTGTCAGTTCCCTGTCACAACCTAGAGCTGTAGCGGTAGACAGCTCGAACAATCTTTACGTGGCCGATAATTACCACAACAAGATTATCAAAATGGCTCCTAATGGCACAGTGACCACAGTGGCGGGAACCGGCGGCAGCGGCTATTCCGGTGACGGCGGACCAGCCACATCAGCTAATATCAACTCCAATGTTTTTGGTTTAGCTGTAGATAAAGCAGGCAATATCTATTTATCCGACTCGGGTAACAACCGTCTTCGCAAGGTGGATGCCGCCAGCGGGATCATCACCACGGTGGCGGGAACCGGGACAAGCGCAGTTACCGGCGACGGGGGGCCGGCTATTCAAGCCTCCTTAAACTGGCCCACGGGCCTCACCCTGGACAGCGAGGGGAACCTCTACATCACCAACAACAACGGTACCATCCGCCGGGTGGACGCAGCGGGAATCATCACCACTGTTGCCGGCAGCGGCGCCACGGGCTTCGCAGGTGACGGCGGCCCGGCCATCCAGGCCAAGTTTGGTTCGGCTGATCTGTTTTATGATCAAAACGCCGGCGGTCTCTATGTTGGCGACCAATCTAACAACTGCGTCCGCTTCGTTAAGCTGAAGCCGGTGGCAGCGACGCCGACCATCAGCCTGCCGGATGGAGCGGTGGTGACCGGGACTGTGGTAAGCCTCAAAACGGTAGCAGACGTGACGCTCAGCACGGCCACCGTCGGCGCGGACATTTATTATACCACCGACGGCAGCACGCCGACCACGGCCAGCACCAGGTATACCGGGCCGGTAACCATCGATAAAGCAGTAACCATCAAAGCCATTGCGGTAAAAACGGGGCTGACCGACAGCTTCGTCCTGACCAGGAACTTCCAGATTGGCAACACCGTTCCCCCGGTGCTGACCGCGGACAGCACCGATAATATGCTGGGTAAAGCGATAGATATTGTCTTTACCGACGATCCCGCCTGGCGGGCGGCCGTCAGCAGTGTCAAGGTGGACGATAAGGCACTGACCAACAGCCAGTACACACTCAGTTCGGGCAATCTCAACCTCGCGACCAGTCTCTTTAACGAGATTGGGAATCACCCAGTAGTAGTCAGCGCCATGGGCTATCAGGACACCTCGGTTGGCCAGGCCATTTATGCTACAATGGACATTCCCGATGGCTACATCACCATCGTGGCGGGCAAGCCCAACACAAGCGGCTTTTCCGGTGACGACGGCCCGGCCATCTCTGCCTTGCTCAATTCGCCCAACGGTACGACAGTAGACAGCGAGGGAAACCTGTACATTGCGGACTACAGCAACTACCGCATCCGCAAAGTGGATACCAGCCGGATGATCAGCACAGTGGCCGGCAACGGGACCAGGGGTTCTTCTTTTTCGGGTGACGGCATACCGGCTCTCCAGGCTGCTCTAGGGAGTCCTATGCATATTGCAGTTGACGGAGCAGGTAATATTTATATTCCCGATACTGACACCCACCGCATTCGCGAAGTTGCGGCAGTGGATCATACCCAGTACGGAATCAGCATGAAAGCCGGGTATATCTACACCATAGCGGGTAACGGAACAAGCGGTTCCTCAGGTGACGATGGTCAGGCCACTGACGCAGCCATAAGTGACCCTTATCAGCTTACTATAGATAATACCGGGAACCTCTTCTTCTCCGATGGTTCTCGCATCCGTAAAGTGGACACCAATGGGATTATCACTACCGTGGCGGGCACCGGGACAAGCGGTTACTCGGGTGACGGCGGTTTGGCCACCCAGGCCCAAATAGAAAGAATTGTCTTCGGTTTATATGCGGACCAAGCCGGCAATCTCTATCTTAGTGACTCTTACAACAATCGCATCCGTAAAGTGAACACCAGCGGCATCATTACCACCATCGCGGGCACCGGAACGGCCGGTTGTGCCGGAGACGGTGGCCAGGCTACGGCGGCGCAAGTATATCCAGGTGCTTTGACCATGGACGCCGCAGGCAACATGTACTTTAGCGATAGCAATAGGATCCGCCAGGTGGACACCAGCGGTGTGATCACCACCATCGCGGGCAACGGAACACAAGGCTACAACGGTGACGGTGGCCCGGCCACCCAGGCCAGTATAGTCGCCAAAGATCTAGTCTATGACAGTAAAGAAGGCGGCCTGTATCTTGGCCAATACTATGCCGTCCGCTTCATTAAACTGTCGGCAACCTCAGCGCCGCAGTTGACTGTGGACAGCACCGACAACACTGCCGGACATCCGGTGGAGATTACCTTCATCGATGCCCAGGCGTGGCGGTCAAGGAACACCGACATCACCGTCGACGGCGCCTCCATCGCCGGCAGATACACCGTTGCCAGCGGTAAGATCACCATTGACGCCAGTGTCTTTGGCACTGCTAAAGTATATCCAATCACAGTTAAAGCCACCGGCTATGCCGACGCCACCGTCAATCAACCGATCGTCATTGCCGCGTATGCCCTTACCCCAACAACAGATGCGGCTTACCAACCAGGTACAACGTCCAACGGGATTACCATCATGACCGTAAATACCGGCGTTACCGGCCTGAAGTACTTTGGCGTGCAGATCGCTCCGGTGAAAGCGCACAGCGGGCTGGAATCGGTAATCTTTTTGCAAACCGGTTCGCAAAGCGGCTTAGGCGTGGTCAGGGCTGATTTTGACACGGTGAATATAGCCAAGGCGGGCTTTAACGTGCTGCCGGGCGATGTGGTTAAAGTCTATATCGTGGATGATTTAACCAATGACCCGAACTTCAACCCAACGATATTGCAGTAAGCATGGCAGTTATCATTAAACAGTCCGGCTACACCGTCAAGGGATGATTACGGCATTTGACCTCAGCCGGTAGGACCACGACAGGAATTGGAACATCCAGTCAGTTGAACTTAGGACGGAGGAAAGTGTACACTTTCCTCCGGATCCGGCTTCATATATTCAGGTAGGTTGTTGAAGCTCTATCAGGAAAAAGGAGAGGTGAACAGTGAAGCTAAAGTCGCCAATTTTTCTTCTGGCCACAATCTTAATACTTTTACTGAGCGTGGTTTCAGGACTGCCGGCATTTGCCGCCGGTACCAACGTGGCGAACGTTACTGAATACGGTTTATATAATTATGTCGACAGCAATACAGCTTCGCCCAGCCCCATCGGGACAGTACTGACCACGGGTAATGACGGGGCTACTTATAACCCCCCGCCGTGGATATCGCTGACAGGAGTACCATATGTTTTCAGCAGTGATGTCCGCATCGGGATCAAATTTGCCGTGAACGTAATCCCCGACACCTACTGGAGCGCCAACCAGGCTTGCTTTCATATGTATGACTCCGCCAACAACCCTGTCAGCATCAACGTAACCAGGGCTGGCGACGGCTCTTCCAGTGATATTAATAGAGACTACATCTTCGTGGCGCCCCAAGGCCCCTTGAAGCCCTTAACCACATACAAAATCATTATCGACGCAACAATTACGTCCAATAACGGCAATCAGGCCGGCAAACAGCAAGAAGTGGACTTCACCACCGTTGCTGACACCACCGTTCCCACCTGGCCGGTTGGGAGCGAATTAACCTGCGACAGCGTAACTCCCACCAGTCTTACCCTGAGCTGGCCGGCAGCAACTGACAACGTGGCCGTGACCGGTTACTGTATTTATCAAGGCGCCACCCTGTTGCAGAGCTTAAGCGCCGCAACCTGCAGCTACAGTTTCACCGGTCTGATCCCCAACACCAACTACGCCTTTACCGTTCAGGCAGTGGACGCGGCCGGCAACTTGAGCACAGAAGGGCCGACCACCAGCGTGACAACCGCAAACGATACCCAGGCTCCGGTCTGGCCGGCTGAAGCCACTCTCAGCATATCCAACCCCAGTGATACCGGACTTACCCTGAGCTGGCCGGCAGCCACCGACAACCTGGCCGTGGCCGGCTACAAAGTTTACCAGGATGCGGTACTGATCCAGACCGTAAGCGCCACAACCTACAGTTACAGCGTCACCGGCCTGACAGCCGGCACCACCTATTCCTTTACTGTACAGGCTTTTGACGAGGCCGGCAACTTGAGCGCAGGCGGGCCAAGTATCACTGTAAAAAACGGCGCGCCGGTCAATCCCGGCAATGTTAGCTTAACCTTAAGCCCAGGCATTGTGGCCGCCGGAGGGGATGTCACCGCTTCAGGCACAGCTCCAATTAGTACCTGGATATCCCTGAAAGTGCTGGACAGCAATCAAGGCGTCGTCTACTTTGACGCGGTAAAATCAGATGCCGGCGGAAATTACAGCCTTCCCTTCAAGGCGCCCAATGTGAATTATGGGAATTTCAGTGTGATAACTGGTTATGGGAATGATATCGCTGTCAGTAACCTGACTGTAGACTCCCTGGTTCCCACCTGGACGGCGGGGAGTACCCTGACCTCTGAGAATGTAACTTCGACCGGGTTGACTCTGACCTGGACCGCCGCCACAGATAGCACAGGCGTGACAGGGTATAATGTCTACCAGGACGGCGCCCTGCTGACCACCACGCCTATTGGAGAGACCTCTTACAGCGTAACCGGACTGACCTCTGATACAACATATACCTTTAAGGTGGAAGCAGGCGACGCAGTCGGCAACTGGAGCACAGACGGGCCAGTCAACGTGACTGCAACGACTCCGCCCGACACCACTGTCCCCACCTGGACCAACGGCAGTCTGTCGACTTCCGGTGTAACTGAAACCAGCCTGATCCTGACCTGGAGCGGCGCTTTCGACAACGTCAGAGTGACTGGTTACAAGGTCTACCAGGGGACAAGCCTGCTGAACAGCACACCGGTAACCGGTGACACTTACACTGTCAACGGCCTGACCAGCGGCAACAGATACACCTTTAAGGTGGAGGCAGGCGACGCAGATGGCAACTGGAGCTCAACCGGTCCGGGCTATGCGGTTTTCTTATTGCCAGGCGATGCTTCAGGCACGGTTACTATCACAGACGCAGACTGCAATGTTTCAACCCTGCTGAATGCCCCGGTTTCGGGCAGTGTGACTACCGCCCCTCTGCCGGAAGTGAAGCTGATTACAAATACTTCCTTGAACGTGTCGCCGATGCAGGTGGACATGCCAGCGGGAGTCACCGTAACCGCGCCTGAAGCCTGGGACGGCACTATCCACGCGCCTGTGGTTCAGGCAGCCGACTCGGTGACAATACCTGGTGCCACAGTGAACGCGGTCATTGAAATTGGCTACGGTGACTTGGCGCTGACCTTCAACCAGCCGGTGCGAATCCTTATTCCCGGTCAGGCCGGCAAGAGTGTGGGTTACTACCGGAACGGCGCCTTCACCAAGATCAACAAAATCAGCGACGACAGCGCGGCTGCCCTTGGGGCAAACGACGACGGCTATTTAAATGTCGACACTGACCTGATCGTCTGGACCAGGCACTTTACCCAGTTCGTCACCTACACCAAATCCGATCCCGGTGGCGGCAGTTCCGACACCACTCCGCCCGACTGGCCGAACAAAACCTTTATCACGGCTGCGAAAGCCGGCAGTGAGGTAACCCTTGAGTGGCATGCCGCACATGACAGCTCGGGCATAACCAGCTACAAAATTTTCATGGATGGGGAATATAAGGACAAAGTAAACGGCGGCACCACGAAGTGGATCGATAGTAACATCACCGGGCCGCACACCTTCAAGGTGGAGGCGGTAGACAATCACAACAACGAGAGCGCGGACGGTCCTAGTGTATATATAACCGGTTCGGGCGATAACCCGCTTAACTATGTAAGCGCCAACCTGACCACCATCACCGGCTTCACTTCCAGTGATGGGGAAGAGGTTGAAGGAAACACCAGCGTGCCGTTCAAGCCTACCATCAGGATTGTCTTTGACCGGAACATTACCGCTGATACGATCTGGCCCGCTAACAAGCAGTGCTTTGCCATGCAGGACAGCGATGATAAAAAAACCTCGATCAGCGTTACCAAAATATCAAATGACGATAACTTCGATGAAAGGCGACATGTGTTCATCACCCCGGCAAGCAGCTTGACCCAGGGTAAGATTTACAAAATTATAGTCAGCAAGAACCTGGAGGCAAACAACGGCAATACTTTGGGCAGCAACGTAACGATCACCTTCTCCGTGGCGGGAGGTACCACTGCCTCCGGCGGCGGTGGTGGGGGTATAATCGCCAATCCCAATGCCCCCACCTATACCACCGGCAGCGGTTCGGTCGACCCAGCAGTCGGGGCGACGGTAGGTCTGGGTAACGAGGCTAAAGTGGTCATACCGGAAAACGCTCTGAAAGGAACCATTCAGGTTACCGTCGCCGTGCAGCAGGTGACCTCGTACCCGGAAACTCCCGCGGGCATCAAGATTGCCGGCAAGGTCTACGAGTTCACCGTCGGCGGGCAGTCCAGCTATACCTTTAATGGCAACGTCGAGATCACCCTGAGCTTTGACCAGTCGCTCCTCGGCCCCGACGAGACCGCAGCCGTGTTTTACTATGACCAATCTCAGCAACAGTGGGTCAACCTTGGCGGCACGGTAACCGGCAACACCATCACCGTGAACGTAAAGCATTTCACCAAGTTCGCCGTGTTTGCCGTCAAGAAGCCTACGACCACGGTGGTCACGCCTGTACCGGGCGCCTTAAACGATATCGCCGGCCACTGGGCGGAAGCCAACATCAGGAATCTGGTGGAACTGGGTGCGGTCAGTGGTTATCCCGACGGCAGCTTCAAACCTGACAACACCATCACCAGGGCCGAGTTCGCCACCATTATGGTCAAGGCATTTAAACTTGACAGCAGTACCGACAGGCTGTTTAAGGACACTAGCTCACACTGGGCCAAAGACTACGTGTCCACGGCGGCGGTCTTCGGTATCGTCAGCGGCTACGACGCCGACACCTTCAGGCCGGACGACCTGATTACCCGCGAGCAGATGGCTGTGATGATCGCCAAGGCCGCGAAGCTGGAAGTGGTGGACGAGGAGAGTACTTTTGCGGATAGGGATGGTACTTCCGAATGGGCGAAAAGCGCTATCGTTACAGCCGCTAAGAACGGGATCATGAAGGGATACGCCGACAACACCATCCAGCCCCTGGGCAACGCCACCAGGGCGGAGGCCGTGACGGTGATCGTCAGCGCCCTCAAATTAAGCGAGTAACCAACCAGAGAGATGTAACGGCTGAGGCCGGATTGAATCAAACTAAATGACAGAGGGAATCCTTACGGGTTCCCTCTGTCTGAAAATCTTTCTATTGCGAGGCTGCGGAGTTTACTGAAACTGCGCAATGGGAAGTATAAGCAAGTTCAAAAAATTAAAGGAATTACAAAAAATTATGGAGAAAAGATACCTCGGTACACAAGTGAGAATCATGTGTGGGTGAAAAGGGGAAATAAAAATGATATTTAGAGCGCTAGTTGTTGTATTATGTGCCCTGACAATGATTTTACAAGGTACGTTGTTCAGCCTTACAGCCTTCGCCGAAGGCGGTACCGGCAGCGGCGGAGGTGGCGGTACCGGCAGCGGACGCAACCTGCCGCTCATTACCGAGTGCGGTGTTTATAGCTATGACCCCGGCAGTAACACTATCTCGCCGAGTCCTATTGGAGAAAAGCTGACTGCGGCTCCATGGAAGATTACCCAGGCGCCTTATGTTTTTGACGATAATGTTGCCATTGGGATCAAATTTGCCACCAACGTTGCAGTGGATGCCCGCTTTAGCAACAACCAAACCGTATTTCAATTGCTGGACGCCTCAAACAACAGCGTCAGCATAAAAGTCGACCGGTCAGGTGACGGCACTTCTTCGGATAAAAACAGAAACTATCTCTTCGTGGCGCCCCAGGGTTCTCTGAAGCCGGGAAGCTTGTATAGAATAATCATCGGACCGACTCTGATCAGCAACAATGGAATGTCGGCGGGTGTTCAACAGGAAGTGGGTTTTACCACAAAACAGGGCGTTCCCGCCCTTACGCCTGCGGCTATGACTTCCACCACCGGTTCGGCCGCAGTCGGCCCGGCAGCCGGTGGACCGGTTATTCCCCAGACTGAGACATTAAAGGATATTGCCGGTCATTGGGCGGAAGCCAGCATCAAGAAGCTGGTTGAGCTGAATGCGGTCAGCGGATACCCGGATAGAAGCTTCAATCCTGACGCCACCATTACCAGGGCCGAATTCGCCACAATTCTGATAAAAGCCTTCAAGCTAACATCCCAAAGCGGTAAAGTCTTCGACGATACAAGCAATCACTGGGCAAAAGACAGTGTCGCTACAGCAGCGTCCTACGGGATTGCCAGCGGTTACGAGGACGGTACTTTCGGGCCGGACGACTTGATCACCCGTGAGCAGATGGCCGTGATGGTCGTCACGACCGCCAAGCTTGCCATGGAATCTTCCCAAGAAACATCTTTCCTGGATAGCGTGCATATCTCCCCCTGGGCTGCCGGGCCTGTAGCTGTTGCAGTAAGCAACGGTGTTCTAAGTGGGTATCCCGACAACACCTTCCTGCCGCAGGGCCAGGCTACCAGGGCCGAGGCTGTGACGGTAATCATGAATGTCCTTAAGATGCCTCGATAGGTACAGAAGGATTTGACGGCCTCAGAGGCAACGTTAAAATAAAACTATTAGTGGCAAAGAACTTATTAAAAGAAGGATATTTAAGATTTGAACTCTTCCGCCAGTTCCAGGACCCGGTGCAGGATCTTTTCCCGGCGGGCGTTAATAGCCTCGAAGTCCATGAAGGGCACGTAGTAATTCTCCATTTCATCATGTGCTTTTTTGGCTCTGCCTATAAAAGAAATGGCCTGCTCCATACACTGGCGGTACATTCCCCGCGCGGCGCCTTTTTCGGCCAGATAGGCCGCGTTGACTACCGGGTCCATACAGGTCATGGTATCAATAACGCTGTCGTCATCCCTGGGCCTGTAGATATGCGGCTCCACGTTGTTGATCACGGCTAGATCCAGGTCGTGAATTACCAGGTGGTCAATGTTGCTGGGGTTTAGTGCGCAGTGAAAAGCTGTTACGCTGTATCCCCTGGACAAGGCCGCTTCCATCAGGCGGCTGACCAGGATAGTTTTGCCCGTGCCGTCATCCCCCTCAATGATGTACCGTTTGCCAAGGCTGCCTACCACTGTTTCCAGGTGGCTTACCGGTCCGTCCGGCGTAATGGCGGTGGCAAAAAGGCGCCGTACTTTAGGGTTGCTGTTCAGCCTGGGCTGACCGTCAAAAATCTCGTCTGCCAGATCAGCGACCATTCTGTTAAAAGTTCCTACATTGAAAGCGTCGCTTTCTGTGTAGTAAGACTCCACCTCGTCAAGAAAAAGTTTTGCCCCGGCCAGGTAGGCGTAAGCGTGTTTAAAAAGACGGCCTACCTCTCTGTTAATGGCCAGAATTTCTTTTTTATTGCCGCGGATGCCCCGGTCATTCCAGTGGTCCCCGAGGTGAATAATCTCATCGACCGCGCCGGGATTTTTCGGATCAACCACGTGCGGCGCCGTGCCATCGAGCATGGCCACACCGATGGCCGGAATGCAGATGCCGTCCAGGGAACCGTTGTCTGAAGAGCAGCAGTGAAATTCCAGATCATATCCCCGCGTCAGCATTTCCTCGCCAATTTTGCGCATGAATGTTGATTTCCCCACACCTGGTCCACCTTTTAGAATAAATATGTGGGTTGCGTCCTTTTCTATAATGTGATCATAGAAGGAATAAAAACCGCGGGAAGTGTTCCCGCCCGGAAAAAGTTTAACTAGTTTACCTCTTGTCAACTTGTTAACCCCCCACTGGTAATTAAATCCCGTAACTCCGGTCATTTTAACGGGCGCCAAAACAAACAACCGTTTTCTTTATATCCTTTATCTGTTTAAGGTAAGGAAAAGACACCAAGAAAACGGTGTTATATTGCATATCTCCTGGCGCCTTTGCCCGGATATTCAGGTTTTTTCGTACAATATAATATATATGCGACCCAAGGCACAATATGTCACATCTATATTTATTCAAGATCTTATATCTTTTTTAAAAAGGCCATGTTAAAATACAAGCTAGAATTGTGCAAATATTTTTAAAAAATCTGCCCTCTTTAGAAAGGTGCGTCCCTATGTTCGGGACACGGATCATCATTGCCGACGCTGATGTGGGTAATCGTAAAAGAATAAAAGAAATGCTGGTGCAGGCCGGTTACATGGTGACAGCGGAAGTAGGGGACGGAAGGAGCGCCTTAAAGGTGATCTTTCAGACCGAGCCGGACCTTGTGATCATGGACTCGAAACTGCCTGGAGTCCAGGGATTGGGCATTATCAGGATTATTGAAGAGAACCGGACCGCACCGGTGATTCTGTTAATTGAAGCTCACGAGCAGGGATTGCTGGAAGAAGTAAAAGATTTCTGGGTTTTTGGCTGTCTGCCTAAGCCCTTAAGTGATGTACAGCTTTTCCCGGCTATCGAGATAGCCCTGGCCAATTTCAAGAAGTTTACGAAATTGGTAGAGGAGAACAAGCGGCTGAAAACGGCGCTGGAGGAAAGAAAGCTGGTGGAAAAGGCCAAGGGTATGGTAATGGAAGCAATGGGCCTCAGTGAGCAGGAAGCATATAAGTATATGCAGAAAATGAGTATGGATAAATGCGTACCCATAGCCAGGGTTGCCCGCAACATAATGAACCACCTGAAAAAAAGAATTTAAAATTTTGCGTAATTCTTTTACTGAATTATTGATTATTATAAAATTTATGCTATAATAAGAAAATCAATCATATAAATTAACGGGGCAACGGCGTCCTGTGAAAGACTTTGTTATTAACATAGTCTTTCCGGGGCGTTTTTTGTTTTTAAGGAGGTGACTGTCCATGAACACTTTCAGCAGGGAAGAAGTGCTGGAAAAGGCCAAAGAGTATAATGTTAAGTTCATCCGGCTGCAGTTTACCGATGTTTTTGGAGTTTTTAAGAATATCGCGGTAACGGTGGAAGAACTGGAAAGAGCGCTGGACGGGCAGATTATGTTTGACAGCTCGGTTATCGAGGGATTTGTGCGCAGCAGGGAAAGTGATATATACCTGCGCCCCGATCCGTCCACTTTTGAAATTTTCCCCTGGCGTCCGCGAGATGGTTCAGTTGCCCGCCTGATCTGTGATGTTTACGCGCCGGACGGAAACCCGTACTGCGGCTGTTCCAGGTCCGCCCTGAAAAGGGCTGTCGACAAAGCCTCCAGGTTGGGTTTTAACCTGCAGGTCGGCGCCCAGATCGAGTTTTTCCTGTTCAACATGGACGCCAAAGGCAAGCCAACCACGATCACGCATGACCAGGCGGGATATTGCGACCTGTCACCGGTCGACCTTGGTGAGAACGCCCGGCGTGACATGGTGCTGACCCTGGAGGAGATGGGTTTTGAGATTTCTTCCTCTCACCACGAGAAAGCGCCCGGACAGCATGAAATATTTATAAAAGAAGACAGCGCCCTGGCTATCTCCGATAAAATAGCCACATTTAAGTTTGTGGTTCGTACCATTGCGCAGCGTCACGGGCTGCACGCGTCTTTTATGCCCAAACCCATCAGCGGGCTGAGTGGTTCCGGCATGCATTTAAACCAGTCCCTCTGGAGCGACGGCAAGAATGTGTTTGACAACCCTGCCGGACAGTTGGGCCTCAGTCAAATTGCTTACAACTACATCGGTGGTGTCCTGCGGCACGCCCGCTCCATCACCGCTGTCGCCAACCAACTGGTTAATTCGTATAAGCGTCTCCTGCCCAATGACTTGTGTCCGGTTTTAGTGTCCTGGTCGGAAAGCAGCCGCAGCACCATGATCCGGGTACCGGCCGAACGGGGCGATGGCGCCAGGATCATTCTGCGCAGCCCGGACCCCACCTGCAACCCATACCTGGTTCAGGCTGCTTCCCTAGCGGCGGGCTTGCGCGGAATAACTGAGAAGATCATTCCGCCGCCGCCACGTCCGGAAAACAGTCCCGAACCGGCAGATCTGGTTGAACTGGTGAAAAAAGAAGGTCTGCCCCGCAGCCTGGGTGAGGCGCTGCAGGCTCTGGCGCAGGATGAGGTCATTCAGAAAGCACTGGGAAAAAACATTACCGTCCGGTTTTTGGAAAGCAAAGAACTGGAGTGGGAGCGCTTCCAGGCTGAAGTACACAAGTGGGAACTGGATGAATACCTGATTAACCACTGACAAATAACTTAACTTAGTGTACCGGGTACCTAAGTTATTAAGTTATTGAAAAAATTTCCCGCTTAGCGGGAACGTTAATAAGATTTTACCGGAAGGGGGCTTTAATGACGAACTCATCAGTGAGAATAGAAGGTTGACAAAAAAGATAATTGTTTAAGGAGGATGTTAAACAATGACGTTTAGCAAAGGAAACAAGGCTAATGACGTTTTAGGTACAGTGAATCGCGGTAACCCGGCTGAATCAGGGTTGTGTACATTGTGCCGGGCGGATTGCCAGGGGAAATGTGAAACCTTTCTGTCCTGCATGAAAGGACGTAAAATGCTTTATCCCCGGGATTTCGGAACTATCACTGCAGGAAGTGACAATATCACTCATGTGGGGGTTTCCTATAATTCCCTTCGTGTGCAAGGTTATAACTATGGTGTCAATGGCCTCGCACAAGGTCTTTCCAACGATGCAGATGATTGTATCTTCCCCAATGTTAAAATCGAAACAGAGTTTGGTAATGAAGTCAAGACAAAATCCAGGCTTCCCATCCTGTCTGGCGCCCTGGGCTCCACCTTTATTGCCGCAAAGTACTGGGAGTCTTTTGCGGTCGGCGCAGCTCTTGTCGGTTACCCGATTGTCATCGGTGAAAACGTTGTAGGGGTTGACAAACAGTCGGTTATAAAAAACGGTAAGATTGAGGTATCCCCTGAACTCGATCGCAGAATTGACACCTATCTTCGTTATCATGACGGTTACGGTGCCATGATTGTTCAGATGAACGTTGAGGATACCCGTAATGGCGTTGCTGATTATGTTATCGGGAAATACGGTGACAAAGTGATCATCGAACTGAAGTGGGGGCAGGGCGCTAAAGATATAGGCGGCGAAATCCAGGTTAGTGATATCGATTACGCTATTTTCTTAAAAAACAGAGGCTATATCGTAGATCCGGATCCAACCTTGCCTGAAGTTCAGCAAGCATTTAAATCTGGAGCCATCCGTTCATTCGCCCGTCATAGCCGCCTGGGCTATACTGATCTTTCAAATTATGATCAGGTCAGAGATTCTTTCATGACGGCAATTGCTGATTTAAGGAGCAAAGGGTATAAGAGGATTACCTTGAAGACCGGTTCCTATGGTATGGAAGCTCTGGCCATGGCAATCAAATTTGCCACAGATGCCAAATTGGATCTTTTGACGATTGACGGTTCCGGCGGCGGTACTGGTATGAGCCCCTGGAATATGATGGAGACCTGGGGCGTACCTTCACTTCTACTCCATGCCAAGTCCTATGAATATGCAAGTATCCTGGCTCAAAAAGGCCAAAAAGTCGTTGACCTGGCCTTTGCAGGGGGAATTGCCAGAGAAGATCAGATCTTTAAGGCTTTAGCCCTGGGCGCTCCATTCACGAAAATGATTTGTATCGGTAGAGCGACCATGATTCCTGGTTTCCTGGGAGCGAATATCGAAGGAGTACTGAGACCTGAGCGCAAAGCAGCTGTTAATGGAAATTGGAATGAATTGGCGAAGTCTGTAGCAGATATTGGTGCAAAGGCTGAAGAAATCTTTGCAGGGTACTATGATGTTCAGAAAAAAGTTGGTGCTGATGCAATGAAGGATATTCCGTTCGGAGCAATCGCTGTTTGGACACTTGCCGATAAATTGGCGGCAGGTCTGCAGCAACTTCTTGCGGGAGCGCGCAGGTTCTCCGTCTCAGAAATATCCAGATACGATCTGGCATCCGGTAACAGAGAAACTGAGAAAGAAACAGGTATTCCTTTTATCACAGAAATTCAGGATGAACTTGCAAAGAGATTGTTAAATAGCTAGATTTCCGGCAGTCAGTATATCATGGATGTGGACGCGGAAGAAGTAAAACAGATTTTAAGTTAATACAGTAAAAAATTATTGATTTCCCTTAGAAAAATACTATAGAATGAGTTTGTAAATATTATAGTATGGGTACAAAGATGTACCTGTTTTGCAGCTGGCAATGATGCCCTCTTAAAGGTTTGTATAAGCCTGTCCGGGGGCATTTACCTTAAAAACAGGAGGCATGCATTATGGGAGAAGCAAGGGTAATAATAATTGACAGCGATGCCGCCTGGAGAAAGAACATCAAAAAAATGATCGGGAAAATGGGCTACTGGGTTATCGGCGAAGCCGAAGATGGGCTGACCGGTCTGAAGCTGGTCAGGGCCAGGCAGCCTGATCTGGTGATCATTGAGGCTTTCCTGCCGGGCATGGACGGCTACGAACTGGCCAGGATTATTAATGAGGATAAGCTTTCGCCGGTAATATTAATTGCCTCATCTACCCAGCAAAATGTTCTGGAAAAGGCGAAGGCAGCCAAGGTGTTTTCTTTTCTGGTCAAGCCCGAGCTGGAATACAACTTGATCCCGGCCATAGAGCTGGCCCTGACCAATTACCAGGAGATCATCAGGTTGGAAGGTGAGATTAAAGAACTGAAAGAAACCCTGGAAACAAGAAAGGTTATAGAAAGGGCTAAAGGGATTCTGATGGAGACCATGGGCATATCGGAAACAGAAGCATTCAAGCGCATTCAGAAGCAGAGTATGAATAAGCGCATTTCTATGCGAGCTGTCGCTGAGGCCATCATTTTAGCCCATAACCTGTAGTTTTTTGAGAGCTTTTATGGCAAATATTTTGGCGGAAGACTATTTTATTTTCAGAATTATGTGATATACTTATTTTATATATTCGCTAACAACCTAATACCAGGGTACAATGTAGTACCTTTAAGGGGCAATGAGGCCTAAAGATGGGTTTTTTAAACCTGTTTTAATGGTCTCTTTTTCTTAAATAATACCCTGCTATAAGGAGCGAATAAGATGCCTATAATGAAAGGTGTGAGACATATGGCTAAGCTTACCAACGACGATGTGCGTAATCTGGCTAAGGAATGGGGGGTCAAATTTATCCGCCTGCAGTTTACGGATATTTTTGGGATCCTCAAAAATGTTGCCATTACTGTTGAACAATTGCAAAAGGCCCTTGAGGGTGAATTAATGTTTGACGGCTCTTCCATCGATGGCTTTGTCCGTATTGAGGAATCCGACATGTACCTGCGGCCAGACCCTTCGACATTTGCGGTTTTTCCCTGGCGGCCCAGGGACGGCGCTGTGGCAAGACTGATTTGCGACATCTACAACCCGGACGGCACTCCCTTTGCGGGAGACCCCCGCAATGTTTTACGCCGGGCCATTCAGGAAGCGGGCGAGATGGGTTACACCATGAATGTGGGTCCGGAACTGGAATTCTATCTTTTCCATATCGACAATGAGGGCAGGCCCACCACTATCACACAGGACCGCGCCGGTTATTTTGACATGGCGCCGGTGGACCTGGGAGAAAACGCCCGGCGGGATATGGTGTTGATCCTGGAACAGATGGGCTTTGAGATAGAGGCTTCTCACCACGAGGTGGGAAACGGCCAGCACGAGATCGACTTTAAATATTCGGACGCTCTGGATATTGCGGATAAGATTGTTACTTTCAAGTTTGTTGTACGCACGACCGCTCAGCGGCACGGCCTGCACGCCACTTTTATGGCAAAACCCATCTATGGAATAGCCGGATCGGGCATGCACACAAACCAGTCGCTGATGAAAAACGAAGAGAATGTTTTCTATGACCCGACCGCTCCCGACGGGCTTAGCCAGGAATGCATTCATTATGTGGGAGGCCTGATGGAACATGTCAAGGCCATCACGGCTATAGCCAACCCCAATGTCAACTCATATAAACGTCTTGTATCAGGTTTTGAGGCCCCTGTGTACATTGCCTGGTCCGGGCGAAACAGAAGCCCGCTGATCAGGATCCCGGCTAAGAGAGGGCTGTCAACCCGGATCGAGCTCAGAAGCCCCGACCCCTCCTGCAACCCTTACCTGAGCCTGGCGGCATGCCTGAAGGCTGGTCTGGACGGTATTAAAAATAAAATAACTCCGCCGGCTCAATGCAATCGGAATATCTATGAGATGACTACGGCTGAGAGGGAAGAATTAGGTATCGGCAGCCTGCCGGAAAGCCTTAGCCAGGCCATCCAGGAACTTAAAAAGGATCAGGTAATTAAGGAAGCTCTAGGAGAGCACGTGTTTAACAGATTTATCGAAGCTAAGAAAATTGAGTGGGATCGCTATCGGATCCAGGTTCATCCCTGGGAGATTGAGGAATACCTGGCCAAGTTTTAAACATTATTTGAAAAAGCTGACACCAAACCTGATAAATATGATTTGACACAGTGTTGTGCCAATATAAATTCTGGGCAATGGAGCCCTTGCTACAGTTCGCGGTATGTTTGCGTCCGCCTGTGGTAAGGGCTTTATTTTTTTACTTAAAAAGAATGAATAGTGAGGTTGCATATATGAACAGCAGTGGATTGCCTCCCAAGCAAGGACTTTACGACCCGAGTTTTGAACGCGACGCCTGCGGTATCGGTTTTGTGGCGAACATTAAAGGTGTAAAATCAAACGACATTATAAAAAAAGCGCTGACTGTTCTGCAAAACCTGGACCACCGCGGAGCCAGAGGGGCTGAGTTGAATACCGGGGATGGCGCTGGAATTCTTATGCAGATCCCGCATGGATTTTTTGAAAAGGAATGTGCCAGATCGGGTTTTCAACTGCCACCCGCCGGCAGCTACGGTGTAGGTATGCTCTTCCTGGCAACTGATGAAGCGCTGCGTCAAAAATGCGAACAGGAACTGGCCAGAATTATCCGGGAAGAAGGGCAGACCCTGCTGGGCTGGCGCACTGCCCCTACGGATAACTCAAAGATT
>CAZJGV010000002.1:38251-50736 GCA_964545615.1 uncultured Pelotomaculum sp. | reverse complement strand
GGAAAACAGCAGGTCTCCTAACTCTCTTTCTATCTCCACCGGCTTACTGCTTGCTATGGCAGACTCAAGTTCGACAATTTCTTCACGAACCTTGGCCAGCGCGCCTCTGTAATCAGGCCAGTCAAAACCAACACTGGCTGCCTTCTCCTGCAGCTTCACAGCGTGCATCAATGACGGAAGGGATTTTGCAATCCCAGACAGCAGACCGGCAGGCTTTTTCCCCGCCTTTTCTTCTGCTTTAATCTTTTCCCAGTTAATTATTACTTCCTTTCTGTCTTTTACAGCAACTGAGCCAAATACATTGGGTTGCCGCCGGATCATTTTTTCCGATATCCCTTCTATCACGTCATTCACGTTGAAGCAACTTTCCTCATCGGCTATCTGGGCGTGAAATACAATTTGTAGTAATAAGTCTCCCAATTCTTCACATATTTTATACGCATCCTCCTCTCCTATGGCTTCTAAAACTTCGTATGTTTCCTCAAGCAGATAAGGCCTCAGGCTGCGGTGATCCTGTTCCCGGTCCCAGGGGCAGCCTCCCTCGCCACGCAGCCGGGCTATAATGTTCACCAGTGAGTCAAGAGGATAAAGACAGACCTGGTCTAATCCCCCTTCTACTGTATGTAAATCCCCTTCCGGGATGTTTGCTGCTTCGGATGAGTCATCACCCTCATATACCTGAATAACTTCAACCTCACCAGATTCTTCCAACTCTCCATTATCCCCAACAACTTGTCCAAATTTACAACCCTTTTTTTCCTCACGTCCCACGTCCCATTTCTTACGTCTCACGTCCCACGTCTCACTGCTCAATTCCGGCACAAAGACACTGGTGAGATGGTCCACCCAGGCCAGCCGGTCCAACTCGTAGAGAGGTATTCTTTTGATCCTTTCCAAACCAGGGATGCCTGCTCCTCTGACTACCGTAACCTGGTGTTCAGGCGGGTACAGCTCCAGAAGAGTTAATTTTACATCTGCAGCCACCAGGCGGCTGTAAACCTGGGTAATCACGGCGGCCCTGCCGGGCAGCGGCGGTCTTTGATCCAGCCTTAAGCCGTCAATCACCTGCAGCCCCACGCCGGGATCAAACCGGAGGACTGTAAAAAGATCATCAAGAAAGCTTGCCGCCGGAAGCAGTTCTACCTCCATGCCTTCCCTCTCCGCTTTTTCAATGACCAGGCGCACAGACTCTTCCGCCACCAACGGGTGGCCCGGCACAGCGTACAGCACCTTATCATACGTTCGGGCGCAAAGGATTACCTCTTCGGCAATCCTGGCGTACACTTGTTGAAAACAGGGCTCTTCCTCGTAAATATGATCAAAAGTGGCAAAGGAGATTCCCTCCCGACGGAGCCAATCCACCACAGGATGTTTTCCTGTACGAAGCATAATACAGGAGGATGATTTTAGCGCTTCCCAGGCGCCCAGGGTAATGCTGCCCGGAGATCCGGCGCCCAGCCCGGCAATAGTTATTTTTATTTGAGGGAGCATCAATAAATTTCCTTTCATCAACTAAAAAAGAGATTTGTTACATGTTAACACAATAATGCGGATATGTCCCTTTATTATAGGCAACTTTGCCTTAAAAGTAAAAAGTGGCCCCAAGAGGCCACTATGTTACTGCTCCATTTGTTTAGCCAGAAAACCGGCTGCGGTTTCTGCCAACTTCAATTCCATTTCACCCATTTTAATTTCCGGCTCTTTAGAGGCCAGTATAACCGCGCCTATTGGATCTCCCTCGGCAATGATTGGCGCGATTACCTCGCAAGAGAACTTACATTCACCATCCTCAATCAGCGAACAATCCTTGCAGGACGGATCTTCACCCGGATTGTTAATTATCACTGCTTTACGTTCTTCTATAACCTTTTCCACAACATTCCCAATCGGCTTATTTAAAAACTCTTTTTTGGGAGCGCCGGAAACAGCAATGATGTTGTCCCGGTCCGCTATGCAGGCAATATGACCCAGTGCTTCATATAGAGAATCGGCATATTCTTTAGCAAAATCACCTAATTCGCCGATTGGCGAATACTTCTTTAGGATTACCTCTCCTTCCCTGTCCACAAAAATTTCCAGGGGGTCGCCTTCACGGATTCTAAGAGTTCTCCTTATTTCTTTGGGGATTACTACCCTTCCCAGATCATCAATGCGGCGGACTATGCCCGTAGCTTTCATTAATCTACCCTTCCCTCCTTTTAGCTGATTCACTAAACCTTTATTGATAGTATATATCCGGAGGGAAACAGTTATTCATTTTTTTCCAAATAGCATTTAAAAACTTTTATTCTTTCCTGGTTTTCCTGCTATTGTTTTAGTTTATTCACTATGGCCGCTTTATCTTTAGCCTCCTGCATAAACTGGTCAAACTTGGCCTGCTTGGCCTGGCCGGACAAATGGTCGGCAATTTGCTGTTTCGTTTCATCAAAGGATTTCTGCGAGGCAGGTATAATCTTTTCCAGCTTGATTAAATGGTAGCCATAATCAGTTTTGACTGGTTTTTCGGTGTACTCCCCTTCTTTAAGGGCAGTCGCCGCATCGGAAAATTCTTGAACAGTCTCCCCTTCTGTAAAGGTGTAAAGACCTCCGTTGGTCTTGGTAGTGCTGTCCTCAGATTTTTGGCCGGCCAGTTCGGCAAAATCCTGACCCTGATCTAACTGAATAATTATATCCTCAGCCATTTTCCTGGCTTCGTCATCTGTATGCTGCGCCGGGTATCCTTTGGTCCCGTCATCAATAAAGAATAAAATGTGGCGCACCTGGAACTGCTCCGGTTCACTGAACTGTTCGCTATTATCCTCATAATACTTTTTAAGCTCTTCGTCTGAGGCAGGGGCAACGTCCTTAACAACTTCCTCCTGTAAAAACAATATATAGGCGACCTCCTCTTCCTTGAGATTCACCTGAGCCAGAAACTCTTGATATTCCTCATCGGACGGAAACTGTTCCTTTAGCGGTTTGACTCTCTCCTGAACCTGATCCTTTGTTAACTTGCCTATCTTTTTGGCTTCCTGAAGCATAATCCTGGTGTCGATAATCTGTTCCAGAGTGTCCTGTTCCATTGATTGCAACATGTTACCGCCTTGATCACCACTAAAGTCCATTCCCTGCTGCTCATAGCTTTTCTTTAACTCGTCAACCTGTTCTGATAAGTCCTCCCTGTAAATTTTTTCACCGTTCACCGAAGCCACCATTTCCTTGCCACAGCCTGCGGCCGCAATGGCCGCCAATATCAGCAGCGTTACAAGCAGTATAATAATTCTAGGTCTCACTAATTCATCCCCTTTTCTAAAACATAAGCCTATTATAAATTAATTTGCCTGCCTGTGGCAACATTAGATGCCCCGCCAGTAAAACTTACCGGCTCTGTGCTCTCGCCGCCTCCTAGCAAAACCAGAAGATCCTCCAACTGCGCCAGCAGATATTTGCTGTCGCTGTGGGCGTCACCGGCAAAACGGAGTTTAATTTCAAACTCATCCCCGGCATTTACGAACTTGACTCTATTCTGGTAATGCCTGCCGGCCGCCACCAGCGCTTCCCCGGTGAGTGGATGCCCCGGAGCAAAGATCAAGCGCAGTTGGCCTGGCATAAGAGTAATTGTTTTTGCTTTAAGCCGCCCGGCTAAAACTTTAACCTTGGCCACCGCCAGTAAATTCTGCACCGGCTGTGGCAAATCGCCGAAACGATCCACCAGTTCCTCTTCCAGGTCGGACACATCGCCTGATAAGAGCAGGTTTGCCAGCCTTTTATATATCTCCACCTTCTGGTTGGTGTCAGATATATATGAGTCTGGGATATAAGCCTCCACCGGGAGTTCAATGGTGGTTTCCACCACCCGTGGTATCTCCTCACCCCTGGCTTCCCGGACAGCTTCTTCCAGAAGGCGGCTGTATAGATCAAAACCAACCGCCGCGATATGGCCGTGCTGCTCGGCCCCAAGAATATTACCCGCGCCGCGTATTTCCAGATCGCGCATGGCTATTTTAAAACCGGAACCCAGCTCGGTAAACTCACGGATGGCTGTAAGCCGCTTTTCAGCGGCCTCCCCCAGGATTTTATCCTTGCGGAAGGTAAAGTAAGCGGAAGCGAGGCGATTAGAGCGGCCAACCCTGCCCCTGAGCTGGTAAAGCTGGGCCAGACCCAGCGCGCCTGACTCTTTGACAATAAGTGTATTGACATTGGGTAGGTCCAGGCCGTTTTCAATAATAGTGGTGCAGACCAGGACGTCATACTCCCGGTTCATAAAATCAAGCATGGCCTGCTCCAGCTCCTCTTCTCTCATCTGACCGTGGGCCATAACGACCCTGGCCTCGGGAACCAGTCCCTGGATCCACGCCGCCACTCTGTCCAGGTCCAGCACCCGGTTGTACACTATAAAAGCCTGACCGCCCCGGCCTATCTCCCGGCGGACAGCTTCGCGGATCAAAACCGGATCTTCTTCCAGGACGTAAGTTTGCACCGGGTAACGGTCTTCCGGCGGTGTTTCCAAAATGCTGGTATCCCTTATTCCCACCAGAGACATGTGCAGCGTGCGGGGGATTGGTGTGGCGGAAAGGGTAAGCACATCCACATCCTTGCGCATTATTTTTAACCGTTCCTTATGCGCCACGCCGAAGCGCTGCTCCTCATCCACGATCAGTAAGCCCAAATCCTTAAAGCGGACATCTTCCTGCAGCAGCCGGTGAGTTCCTATAACCACATCCACATTGCCCCGCAGCAGTCCTTGCAGGACCTGGCGCTGCTCACGCGGTGTCCGGAAACGGCTTAAAACCTCCACGTTAAACGGATACCCCTTGAGTCGTTCCACGAAAGTGTTATAATGCTGCTGGGCCAGGATGGTGGTAGGCGCCAGCATCGCCACCTGCTTGCCGCCCAGCACCGCTTTGAAGGCCGACCGCAGCGCCACCTCTGTTTTGCCGTAGCCCACGTCGCCACATAACAGCCGGTCCATCGGTCTTGGCCGTTCCATGTCAGCTTTAATCTCTTCTATGGCCCGCAGTTGGTCGGGTGTTTCCTCATAGGGAAAGGCTTCCTCAAACTCCCTCTGCCAAACCGTATCCTCTCCAAAAGCATAACCTTTCATAGTCTCCCTGGCGGCGTAAAGACCCAGCAGATCTCCGGCCATTTCTCTTACAGCTTCTTTGACCTTGTTCTTGGCCCTGGCCCACTCGCTGCCACCCAGGCGGGAAAGCCGCGGGGCGGCGCCTTCACTGCCCAGGTACTTCTGAATCAGTCCCACCTGGTCCACAGGCACGTAAAGTTTATCTTCTCCGGCATATTTTAGCAGCAGGTATTCCTTCTGGATACCTTCGATAGTCAATGGCGCCACCCCAAGGTAACGCCCAATCCCGTGGTTCACGTGAACCACATGGTCCCCTGTTTTTATATCTACGAACGGGGCCAGGCGGTCGGTACGCTTCCATTCTTTCCTGCCCTTTTTCCGCTGCCCGTAAATATCCGTTTCGGTGATCACCACCAGCCCGCAGCCGGGCAGGTCAAAACCGCCCCCCAGGTTGCCGGGCGTAAGCACCACATTACCGCTCCTCACGTGCCCTTCCGGGGAGCCGGCGTAAAAAGCGTCAATCTTATTGTCTTTTAAAGCGGAAAGCAGCTGCTGTGATCGTTGGTGATTGGAAACCAAAATAACCACCGCAGATCCGGATTTGCGCCACTGTTTTATCTCACTAACAAGCATTTCAATATTTCCAAGGAAACTGGGCATGGTTTTAGCGGGAAAGTTGATGATCTTGGCCGTGCTGACGAACTGGGGCTGCCGCGGCAACAGGGAGGAGTAGACAACCCTGCGGCAGGTAAGCGCTTTTTGAATATTGTCCCACTCCGCGTAGCCAAGCAGTTGAGATGGAAGTAGCCTCCCCTGTCCAAGCAGGTCGGTGTAGGTTATACTCCGTTCTTTCCGGACCGTATCAATAACTTCTTTAACCCTGGCCGGGTCATCGACCAGTACCATGGCCTCCGCCGGCAGGTAATCAAAAAGGCTGATATAGTTTTTGTAAAAATAAGGGAGGAAGTGCTCGACACCATTAAAGTATCCTGTAAACCCTTCAATGATTTCCGGGTATTTTCCGTAAAGCTGTTTTACCGCCCCGGTCTCACCAAGCTTTTCAAGTTTTCTTAACTGGATTCTGTATTCTTTTTCTACCGCGAGCCTGGCGTTTTCCCGCAAAGGCTCAGTGACAACCAGCTCTCTGGCCGGGTAGATGGCAACATCACCCATGTTTTCTTCAGATCTCTGGGTCACCGCGTTAAAACGGCGGATCGAGTCCAGTTCGTCATCAAAAAACTCCAGCCTGACCGGTCTATGTGCGGTCATTGGATAGATGTCTACAATGCCGCCGCGCAGACCAAACTGCCCTCGCTCCTCCACCAGTTCAACCCGTTCATAACCCAGGTTGAGTAAGCGCAGCAGCAGGTCCTCCAGGTTTGTCCGCTCACCTACAGCCAGCTTTAAAACTGGCCTGGCGAAATCCTCCACGGGAACCAGACGCCTCAGGAGAGACTCGGCGGGAGCTATAATCACCGCCCGGTCGCCTTTTAACATGCTTTCCAGCACCTGCAGACGCTGAGCTTCAACCTCTTTACTGTGGGCCAGGATCTGGTAAGGCGGAATCTGCCATACCGGGAAAAGTCGGATCACCACACCCGGTAAAAGCCCGGCCATTTCCTCCGCGAGTGTACTTGCCTCCCGCTCTCCAGGTGTTACAACCAGCACCGGGAGTGGTGAAGCCAATTCGGTCAGTCCGGCGAAAAGGTAGCTGCGTTGCGACCCGGCAAGTCCAAAAATCATCTGTTGTTTAAAGTTCTTCTCCAGTCCTCTTTTCAGACTTTCAAACTCAGCCGCAAATTGAAGCGGCCTTAAAATTCCACGCATAAAAACAATCCTCCGGGATTAACTCCATTTCGGTCATCGGGCGTCAGACATCGCCTATTTTAGGCATAGTCTCTTGTAATCTCACGTCTCACGTCCCATTTCTCACGTTCATTTCCACGTCCAGTTTCCGGTATCTTTCCATCACAAAAAGAGCTTTAACGGCATCTGGTTAAAGCTCTAAATTATTTTATGTCTGGCTCCGGTTCAAGTTAATGCAACACGGGTCCGTTATAGAAGGTACTGTCAGGACCTCCATATATGGTTTCCCGGCAGTCGTCACAGATAGTCATTAAAACAATATTGTCCTCCTGTCCGCTGCCTGTTTTCATTATATCTTGCGGCTCTATACCCGTCAAGCCGGACACCGCACCCTCAGACAACCGGGCCGGAAGTTCAATTTCGTCAATTATTACGTCACAGCATTCACACACATACAGTAGTTTCAAATTCCGGCCTCCTTCTTCCCATAATATCCCCTTTTAGAACTCTTTCTAATCTCTCCCGAAAAAAAATATCGGGGACATTCCTCATTTAAATCGGGGACATTCCTCATTTAAATCGGGGACATTCCTCATTTAAATCGGGGACATTCCTCAGCGGTAAAGGAATACCCCAAACAGAGGTGTGTCCCCGTTCCGCTTCTGGTGTGTCCCCGTTCCGCTTCTGGTGTGTCAGGGGGACGGGGTTGTTGACATCAATTTAAGGTTTGTTTCTATTGTATTCGTTCATAGCCCGTTCCACTCCGTGGCGAAGCAAACAGTATACCGCCTCAACAGCCAGATTGACTGAATCCTCCACAATTATTTTAGTGTCGTCCCCGCTGATGCGGCCCAGAACATAATCAGCGCCGTCAAAACCGGGATCTGTGGGTTTACCGATCCCTATTCTCACCCTGGTGATGTTTTCATTACCCAGCGCTTCGATAATGGACTTCATCCCTTTATGTCCGCCGGAACCGCCCTCTGAGCGAATGCGCAGTTTCCCCGGCGGCAGGTCCATATCGTCGTAGATGACAATAAGGTCCGCGGCCGTTAGCCTGTACCATCTTGACAGCGCGCCAACCGACCCCCCGCTCAGGTTCATATAAGTCTGGGGCTTTGCCAGCACTACCTTTTCTGAATCTATCTGAGCCTGGCCAACCAGGGACTTGAACATTGTTTTCTTCACTGCCAGGCCAAGTTTTTGAGCCAGGCGGTCTATCGCCATAAAACCCACGTTGTGCCTGGTGGCGGCATATTCCCTGCCCGGGTTGCCCAAGCCTACTATTAATCTCAAAAAACGGCACCTCCCAACTATCTCCACCTATTTTACCTCAGTGGGTTTACGTTTGGTAGTGGTAGTCGGTAGTTGGTAGTGGGAATATGGGGCATTTCTTATGCTTTCTTAAGCATGGCTTAAAGGACTTCGGCCGATACTCGGGTCTAACGTCCCACGTCTCACCTCCCATATCACACGTCTTTATTTGGTCTCTTCTCCTGTTTCCTCAGCCTGGACCGTTTTCTCTTCCTTGGCCTCTCCCTCTGGAGCAGCTTCAGCCACAGCTTTTGCCGCAGCCGACACGCTCACGACTGGGGCATTGTGTTCTTCTAAAATTTTTACTTCCGGCGGCAGGATCAGGTCAGTCACGGTAATGACGTCCCCGATTTCCAGGCTGGATATGTCCACGTTTACAGCATCAGGTATTTTTGTGGCCAGACATTCCACATCCACCCTCCGCAGCTGCGGGTTCAAAACACCTCCCGCGGCAACTCCCGGCGCAGAGCCAACCAGGTGCACCGGAACAGCGGCATGCACCTTGTCTTTCAATGAAATCTGGTGAAAGTCAACGTGGATCAAATCCCGGCGCACAGGATCGCGTTGAACCGCTTTAACCAGCACCTTGTACTTTTTTATTTTTCCATTTTCTTTTATTTTCATGTTAATCAGGGCGTTAGAACCAGCCTCTTCAAGAATTTTTCTCAGGTTCTTGCCATCAACAGCAATTGAAATGCTGCCCATGTTTTTACCATATACTATAGCCGGGATCATCCCCTCTTCTCTCAATTGATGGTTTTTGCCGCCGGTTTTTTCAAGTCTTATTCTGCCTTCCAATTCTGACTCCATTTAGACCGCGCCCCCTTTTTTAAGTTTATTATTCCCTTTATTTGTCATAAACATTCCGCAGGCGGCATATGAATTAGTCAAATAACCTATTGTACTTTAAGGGGGGTCAGAAGATGCGAAAAAGCAAACGGTTTGCCTCCATGCCAGTGATCAGCCTGGAGGAGGGACAGCACATCGGGGTCGTCAAAGAACTTGTAATTGATCCCACCGGTAAAAAGGTAGCGGCGTTGATTATAGAGCAAAAAGGGTGGTTTAAGGAACAGCGGTTTATCCCCTATTCAAAAGTTCACAGCGTAGGCGCCGACGCCATCACCATTGAAAAATCGTCCGGGGTGCAGAAGGCGGCCGGACTTCCGGAAATTGTAAAGCTATTAAGGGAAAAAATAAAAATTAACGGCGCCAGGATTGTTGCCGAGAACGGAACTGTACTGGGTCAAGTCGACGAATATTACGTTGATGTTGAAAGCGGTACTATCGCCGGTTTAGAATTTTCGGGCAACTTTATCAACAGCGTGATCAATGGTAAAGCTTTTTTAGACATTGACTATATACGAACTATGGGTAAAGAGGTGATCGTGGTTACCAACGAGTCTGTGGAAAATGCTTTTAAGCTGGACGGAGGGCTCCAGGAAACTATTAAAAACGTCAGGGCAAGCACCGGTCATATCTGGGAAAACACCAGGCAAAAAACTAAGGATTTTAGCACAAGCTTCAATAAGTCCCTGGATAAGGTTAAAAAAGAAATAAAGAAAATGGACCTTGATGACAGCGACATCCTTACGGATATTGCTGACGAAAAGAAAGAGAACTCCGTGGGCGCCAAACCGGTTGAAACACATTTTGAAGAAGAACAGCCACTTGCTCAGAAAGAACGGCGTGAAAGTGAAAGAAAACCCTCCCCGCCTCCCGCTGACATCAGTGGACACCGGGATAATCTCTTTCCACCGGCCCATTAAAAATGCCTGCCCTTTTTATAAGCGATTTAACACCTGGGAAAGGAACCGATCTTTACCAGGTGTTTTATTTTCAGCTAATTTGTCTATAATTTACAGCATAGGGGTGTTTCTCCCTTAAATCTTGCGGTAAATCCGCTTTTTAGAGAGGTATTGATTGTATGTGCTAAAAAAACAGCTCCGGGGATAATAGCGCTGGTGGTGTTTTTAACAGTCACTTTGTCACCTTTGGCCCTATACACCCGGGAGCAGGAATACCAGTACGCCAATGCTGCCGTTTCCAGTTCTTTAAGCTACACCGTCAAAGAAGGCGACACCCTTTATGATATTGCCAGGGCACACCGGATAGAACTGTCTGAACTGATGAAGGTGAACAGCCTGACAGGCAGTCTGATCTGGCCTGGTGACATCCTGAGCCTGCCTGAGGAAAAGCCTGGATCCGTGTCTTTGTCACGCGGCATTATCCCCAGCAATATCTCGGAGGAAGAACTTATCCTTCTGGCCAGGCTGATTCATGCTGAAGCAAGGGGAGAGAGCTTTCTGGGACAGGTTGCGGTCGGCGCGGTAATTATGAACCGGCTGGACAGCCCAGATTTCCCTAAAACAATAACCAAGGTAATCTATCAAAGGAGCAATCAGGTATACCAGTTTTCACCGGTTGCCGACGGCTCCATCAACCTGGAACCGGATGAGAAAGCTGTCCAGGCAGCCCTGCAAGCGTTGCATGGGCATGACCCTACCTGCGGGGCACTGTTTTTTTACAACCCCGACCTCAGCAGGGACAGGTGGATTCTCACCCTGCCGGTAATAACCAGGATTGGCAACCATGTTTTCGCAACATGTATCTAAAAAGAAGAGGCTGCCCGGTCAAAACGGGCAGCTTCTATATATTTCATGTAAGATGATTATATCGTTAGCAAAGATAGGTAATAAAAGGAAAGCAACCTAAAAGTGTGTTACTGAGTAAAAGGAGAACTTAATCAAACAGTTTGCTTACAGAAAGGTCCTCGTGGATACGAATAATGGCCTCACCCAGGAGTGGGGCAACAGAGAGAGTCTTAATCTTGTCAATCATTTTCTCCTTGCACACAGGTATGGTATTGGTTATTATTACTTCCTTAATCGGCGCTTCCTCCAGCCGCTGAATAGCCGGCCCGGACAGCACGGCATGGGTGCAGCAAACGTATATTTCCTTGGCGCCCCACTTTTTAAGGGCGACCGCTCCCTGGGTAATGGTTCCGGCTGTGTCAATAATGTCATCGAGCATAACAACTGTTTTTTCTTGTATAGCGCCTATAAGTCCAACCACCTCGGCTACGTTCGGTTCCGGCCGGCGCTTATCAATAACCGCGATGGTCGCCCCGATGCGCTCAGCCAACTCCCTGGCCCGGGTAACTCCGCCCAGGTCGGGTGATACTACCACAACATCCTTCAGGCCGCTTTGCAGAATATACTCGGCCAGGATGGGAACTCCCGGCAGGTGGTCCACAGGTATATCAAAAAAACCCTGAATCTGACCGGCGTGCAGGTCCATGGTAAGAACCCGCCTGGCCCCGGCGGCAGTGACAAGGTTGGCTATCAACTTGGCGGTGATAGGGTCCCGCGCCCTGGTCTTGCGGTCCTGCCGGGCATACCCGTAGTAGGGCATCACAGCGGTAATCCGTCTGGCTGAGGCTCGCCGCACCGCATCAATCAAGATCAAAAGCTCCATAATGTTTTCATTAATGGGAGTACAGGTGGGCTGAACAATATACACATCCGCCCCCCTGACGCTCTCGTTGATAGTGACCTGGATTTCACCGTCACTAAAACGCGTGACCTTAGCCGACCCGACAGAGACACCCAGGTACCTGGCTATCTCTTCTGCCAGTTCTGGGTTAGCGTTGCCGGTAAATATCCTCAGCCTGTTGCTCGATGCCATTTGCAGCTTACCTCCAATATTGTCCATGCTATTTAAATTTGTTCTATTTACCTTTTTCCCTATCGGTCCAATTCATTACATTCTTCTGTTTTGCTCTTTCAACACCAAGCGCGCCCGCAGGAACATCCTTGGTAATGGTAGATCCTGCGCCTGTAACCGCTCCCGCTCCAATATCCACAGGTGCAACCAGATTGGTGTTGCTCCCGATAAAAGCCCCGTCATCGATTTTTGTGGGCCACTTGTTGCATCCGTCGTAGTTGCAGGTAATCGTACCCGCCCCAATGTTAACGTTTTTGCCGATAGTGGCGTCACCCACATAACTTAAGTGAGGTACTTTGCTGCCATTCCCGATCAAGGAGTTTTTTATTTCTGAAAAATTCCCCACTTTAACTCCTTGCCCCAATCTTGTGCCGGGCCTGAGGTAGGCAAAGGGGCCGATATTACAGCGGTCTCCCAGGCTGCTTTCAGCAACCACTGAGTTTTGGACAGACACACCGTTGCCTATGGTAGTGTTAACCAGGCGCGCGCCCGGTCCGATAACACAGTCCTCCCCTATTACCGTGTTTCCCTCTATAAAAGTAAAAGGGTAAATTACCGTGTCCCTGCCCACCCTTACTTG
>CAZJGV010000002.1:24481-38241 GCA_964545615.1 uncultured Pelotomaculum sp. | reverse complement strand
AAGTGGAAAGAGGGTCAACAATAGTCACCCCGGAGAGCATTAATTTATCTAAGATCCGCCCGCGCATTTTTTTCTCAGCTTCAGCCAGCTGCACCCTGTCGTTAATGCCCATTATCTCCCTGGGGTTTCCCAGCAATACCGCCCCTACCCTGCGTCCCTCACTTATATACATTTCAATAATATCCGTAAGGTAATACTCTCCCTGGGCATTGTTGGGAGCAAGACGGCAGAGAGCATCAAAAAGCCCGGCAGATGAAAAACAGTAAATGCCGGTATTGATCTCCCGGATCTGCTTCTCTTCCGTGGACGCATCTTTTTGTTCCACAATTTTAACCAGAGCGCCCTGGTTATTCCGGACAACCCGGCCGTATCCGGCTGGATCATCCATCGCCGCCGTCAGTACTGTGGCCTCACATGCCGCAGCGGTATGGCTACGGTAGAAATCCAGCAGGGTTGAGGCTTCTATAAGCGGCGTGTCGCCGCACAAAACAAGTATCTGTCCCTGAAAATCACTCAAAAAGGGCGCGGCTTGCCGCAGCGCATGAGCTGTTCCAAGCTGTTGCTCCTGTAAAACAATCTGCGCCCGGCCTTCAACCTCCAGGGTTACCTGATCGGCACCATGCCCGACAACAACTATTATTGTCTCCACGCCCGCGGCGGTAACAGCGTTGATGACCCAGGAGATCATCGCTTCGCCGCAAATTTTATGCAGCACCTTGGGCAGTTTGGACTTCATCCGCGTGCCTTTGCCGGCCGCAAGAACAACCGTCGCCAGATTCATCCGGCGACCTCCTTTATTAACAGATAGTGAGTTGTTTAACAGCAAACATCAGCAAACAAGCCATTAAAGAAATTAACCGGCTTGTTTGTTCCTTTTATAGAACTTATCCCTATTAAACAACATTATTAGTTTATTCAACATAAAACTTTGATTTCCTTTAATTTTTAAACAAAAAGAGAGCTTTACGCTCTCAGGAATAAATATATCCTCAATTAAATAGCCTCGGCGTAGGCCTGTAATACAGCGTTCTGAATCACTTCGCGGGCCATTGAAGTGATCGGATGTGCTATGTCACGAAATTCCCCATCAGGGGTCTTTCTGCTCGGCATTGCTACGAATAATCCATTTTGACCCTCTACCACCTTAACATCATGAATAACAAATGAATCATCAAAAGTTACCGAAACTATTGCCTTCATTTTCCCTTCACTTAAAACTTTGCGCACTCTTACATCAGTAACAGTCAGTTCAATATCACCACCTTCCCCAGCATGGCAACGCCCTTTAATTGTTACTTTCTGCAGTAGTTGTCAAATTCCTTCTTATTTCCAAATATTTAAGAAAATATTTCCTAATTAGGAAAGTGGACACACCGGCTAAGGAATATCCCCGATTTATGTAATTATTTCCGGAGCGTAACCGATTTGGGAAAGCAGTGACATAATCTGATCTAGATGATCTCTGTTCTTTGTTTCCAGCACCAGGTTGACTTCCGCCTGTTTTAAGGGTATGCAGGGCTTAATCCGGTCATGTGAAACCGCGATTACATTAGCCCGGGCCTCCGCCACGACCTCAAGCAGTTTGCGCAGGTTTCCGGGTTGGTCCGTTAGCATGACGCGCAGTCGGGCGTAGCGGCCAGTCTTAACCAGGCCGCGCTCAATAATAATGGATAAAATGTTTACATCAATATTTCCCCCGCTCAGCAGGACAACCGTTTTTGCAGCGGCAAGCCCGGCCTTCTTATGGATCAGGGCAGCCAACCCAACTGCCCCCGCCCCTTCAACCACAATTTTAGATCGCTCCAGAAGCATCAGGACCGAACTGGCTATCTCTTCATCGTCAACAGTAACCATTTCATCAACATATTCTTTTATAATTGCAAAAGTCATACCCCCGGGCTGTCTGACAGCAATACCATCCGCAAAAGTACAGGTTTGCGGGCATCCGGTCAGAGTGCCTTCATTAAAAGACAGAAACATGGCCGGCGCACCCCCGGCCTGAACCCCGATGATACGCACACCAGGTTTGATTTTCTTGAGGACAAAGGCTATGCCGGCAATCAGGCCGCCGCCGCCGACAGGCACCAGGATTGCCTCTATTTCCGGCAGTTGTTCTAAAAGTTCAAGAGCTATCGTACCCTGACCGGAGATTATATCCGGGTCATTGAAGCTGTGCACCAGGGTAGCCCCGCTTTTAGCCTGCAGTTCAAGCGCGCGTTGAAAAGCCTCGTCATAACCTCCGTCAGCCAGAACCACTTCCGCGCCGTAACCAAGGGTAGCCATAACTTTGGAGATGGGAGCGCCGGCGGGCATTACCACAGTGCACCGCAGACCTGCTTTGCCGGCTGCGTAGGCTACCCCCTGGGCATGGTTGCCGGCGGAAGCGGCGATGACACCTCGCAAGCGCTCCTCTTCACTCAGGCTCATGATCTTGTTATAAGCCCCGCGGATTTTAAAGGACCCTGTTTTCTGCATGTTTTCAAGCTTTAGAAAAACTCTGCTGCCGGTTATGGCACTAAAAGTAACCGAGTAGTCCAGAGGGGTCAGGGAAGCCACTCCGGTTAGCCGCCTTCTGGCTTCTTCTATCTTTTCAAGGGTTAGAATATTAGCTGCCATGAAAACAACCTCCCCGGTTTTGGGGCTGCTTGATTGTTATAAAACAACCTGGTTGTGGAATTTTCCCAAAACTAGTATGAAGCTGACAAGGTTTTTTTATGCGGGAGCTTAGATTTGCTTCCTGTAAACAGCATAACTCCTGCTTTTTCTCACACCATCAAGGTTTTTAATGATAGTGTTCATCATGAGATTACTTTCAGCAATCAGAGAGAGTTCAATGGCGGCAATTCCCCTGCTGCGGGCACGCTGAATGCATGCCATGATTAAAGCCGCTTCCAGGCCTTTAAAACGGTATTGCGGCAGTACCGCCAGGATAGCCAGCCGGGCGTTCAAATCACTGGCCTGGTTCATGAAAAGTGTTCTTCTCATACTGCCCATTGACAGGCATATACCGGCTGGTTCACCTTTAATCTCGGCGAAAAGAATTAAGCGTGGATCAAACAAGCTCCTCAGCTTTTTCCAGATGGCGGCGCCTTCAGCTGGAGAAAGATGTGCGTAACCCCATATGTCTTTCATTGAACCGTTGTGAATCAGGGAGAATATCTCACCCTCCCGCTTTAAGTCATTGAAGTCTATCTCTCTGATCCTGATCCCTTTTGACCGGGAAGCCCGCCCAGCCACGCGGGCCAACCTTTCCGGTACAGGCTGTCGCAAATCATATTGATAGGCGTTAAGATTCATTTCCGTATCCAGGCCGCATTCATTTAAAAGCGATGGATAATAAGCAGGATTGTAAGGCATGCCTGGGTTGTGGTATCCTCCAAAGCCTTCAACCAACAGCCCTAAACGTTCGTGGGGGCTTAAATCCACCGGGCCAATCATTTTGTTTTTCCCCCTGCTGCAGAGCCAATTGGCGGCTGCCTCCACCAACCCGCTGGCCGCAGAGGTGTCTTTAAAAGACTCAAAGTAACCAAAAAACCCTGTTTCCCGGTCGAGTTGCGCATGGTTGACGCTTGCTACTATCCGGCCGAGCATATTACCATTTCTTACCGCCAGAAAAGCTCTCGCTTCCACCCTTTCAAACAAAGGGTCGTAATGCGGGCTTAACTGTTCCAGCACAGGTAAAGATGGAGGTGCGTAATAATTCCGGTAAATTTTCCGCGGGAAAGCGTTAAATGCCTGTACTTCTCCTGGTGATGAAACCTCTATCACCTCAACACTCATGAAAGCACCCCCTGCTTTTTATAATCACAGGCTATGCCGGGGCCTGACGCTTTGCCACAAAAACAAAAAAACCGGCCTAGGCGCCGGGTTAAACTATAAATAGACAGGAGATTAACGGGGTTTTCTAATATAATATTTTATCACTTACTAAATCATCTTCAGGGCCAGTTCATAATCGCCTGGTTTATCCACATCCACACCTATTTCCGGATGCTTTGAAGTAACCACCACTCCCTTAATTCCTCCCAGCAGTTGAGAAACTTTTTCCTCAGCCTCGCGGAGGGTCAGGGTTCGCATCAGAAACTTTATTACAAAGCCAAGTCCCAACAAGCGGCAGAGTCTCAGTGGACTTTTTCGCAGGTTAATAATCTTTTGGCCGTTCTCAACACATTTTTGAAAAATAGCCGGATTAATAATAAAAATATTGCCCCCTGTAAAGATACCTTCTTTTAATTTAACGTAAGTCCGCCTGGTAGCGGGAAATCTTTTTTCCACAACCTGTTTGCCTAAAACCGGGTAGTATAAATCCCCGGACATGTCTCCGCAAATTTCCAGGAAATCATCAACCGCTTCCGGTGTGAGCATTGGGATATCCGATGTAGCAAGCAGCACTCTTTTAGCCCCGCCAAGCAAATTAAGCCCGGCGCCGATATTCTCCAGTATGCTGCCGGCGGAGTCCGCAACGGATACCCTTTCACCCGCCACAAGGGCGGAAAGCTCTGTAACGGGTCCAATAACCAGTATCCTGCCGATATTACGGGCATCCAATAACGCCCTTACAACGTGTTCTACCATGGTTTTTGAACCTATCGGTATTAACGCCTCATAGCGGGCCGGGCTGCACTCCTTTAAAGGACCGTTATTGGGACTCCCGGCCAGAACAACGGCGTCTACCATTAAGCTTCTTCCTCCCTGATGGCGTTTAAAAGGTTCTGCTCGGCGTTTTCCATGTGTTCACTGGCAAGCCTGTGCGCTAAGTCAACATTACGGTCACATATAGCTTCAATCAACTTCTTGTGTTCACCCACAGCTATCTTAAGCCGACCCGGCACCGATAAAGAAGTCAGCCTGAACCGGCTGATTTGTTCCTGGAGATGGGTAATAATCTGAGTCAGACGATGGTTGCGGGAAGCTTTATAAATTATCTCGTGAAACATAGAGTCACCCTTAACCACTGTTAAGATATCTTCCTCGCCGCTAATCTTAACTATGGCCTCTTCCAGCTGATCCATCTCTTCTTCCGTGATCCGCTCGGCCGCCAGACCCGCTGCCAGTCCCTCCAGCGCTGCCCTGACTTCAAAAACGTCAACTATGTCCTTAATGGAAACTCCAGCCACATAAGCTCCTTTACGGGGAACCATCACTACAAAACCTTCCAGTTCCAGTTTACGGATGGCTTCTCTGACCGGTGTGCGGCTGACACCCATTTCTTCGGCCAGCTGGATTTCCATTAAACGTTCTCCAGGCCTGAGCTTACCAAGGATGATCGCCTCCCGGAGGGACTCGAAAACCATTTCCCGCAAAGGCTTGTAGTTATCCAGCTTGATAGGCACTAATCTTGGCTGTTCCATTGTTTGTCCCCCCAAATAAAAATGCAAAACTAAGTTTATTTTAACTCCCTATGCCTTTTCCCGCAAGTACCGCCTGCTGTTCCGGGTTAAATACGCTGGTTACCAGCAATTGTTCGTCCGTCTTTTCATAGTGAGCGGCAACAGACCAGGCAGATGCCAGATCCTGGGTCAGACCAAAAACGGTAGGTCCGCTGCCGGACATTAGCACTCCTGAGGCTCCGGCCTTAATTAGTTTTTCTTTAATTCCGGTTATTTCCGGATGCATACTGATTGTGACGGACTCAAGAGCATTGGCCAAACAGCTAACGATGCCAGAAACGTCATTATCCCTGATCGCCTCGATCATGGCCCGGTTATCCGGCCTTTTTATCCTCTGCCCGAATCTAAAAGCCTGATACACAGATCCCGTCGATACACTAAAAGGTGGCTTGACTAAAACCAGGCCCAGCGGCGGGCACGGCGGAAGACGCAAAACCTGCTCCCCTTTGCCACGGGCAAGCGCTGTACCGCCCATCAGGCAGAATGGAACGTCCGCTCCAAGCTGTTCCCCGAGCAAGATCAGCTCTGACATAGAGAGCCCGACTCCCCACATTTCATTCAAAGCCTTAAGTGCCGCCGCAGCGTCCGCTGAACCACCACCCAAACCGGCTGCTACCGGTATACTCTTTTTAAGCAGGACCTTAACTCCGGACCTGACACCTCCCCGTAAGCGCATGAGCTCTGCGGCGCGGTAGACCAGATTATCCGCCCCTGGTGAAAGATCGCTTCCTTCGACAGTGATCTCAATTTCCCTGTCTGTTGAACTGAATTCCAGGCTGTCATGCAGTTCAACCGACTGCATCACCATCTCCACCTCATGGTACCCATCAGGCCTTTTCCCAAGCACATCCAGGGTAAGGTTTACTTTAGCCCTGGCCATAACTTTTATAACCATATGATTCCTCCATCTCTTTCGAATATTAGTTAGCCATATAAAGTAAAATTCCTCTAATAAGCTAATATAATTATCGCTAACGGGAGTGTCCTCATAAGATAAAAAAGAGGCTTTAGGAAGGAGGTAATCAGCAAAAAAGTGATAAGAGCTTTCGGCAGTCACATTTTGATCAACCTTGCCACCAGGCGGCTTGCTTATTTTGAGGGCAATCGCCAGGTAAATCTGTACCCGGTGGGAGTAGGCAAAGCCTCAACGCCAACCCCTACCGGCAGCTACGTCGTTATTGTAAAACTAGTGCACCCCGGTGGTATGCTTGGTACCCGCTGGATGGGTCTGTCCATTCCAGGTGGGAATTACGGCATCCATGGCACCAACAATCCTTTATCCATCGGAGGTTATGTTTCACATGGATGTGTCAGGATGTACAATCAGGACGTCGAGGAATTGTTCTCAATGGTTTCCATTGGCACACCGGTTGAAATCATTAAGGGGGCGAGCAATCCAAAACAGGTATATTTACCGGGAAATCCCAGAGAAGGCTTAAAAACACACGTGGTTCAGGCGGGAGAAAACCTCTGGGAAATCGCAGCTAAGTATGATACAGATCTCAACCTGCTTGTGCAAACCAATAAGATTAAAAACCCTGATATTATTTACCCCGGCCAGCAGATCATTATACCGTAATTGGGACGTGAGACATTTTAGACGTGAGTTATGGGACATGGGACGTGGATATATTCTGCATTCCAATTTGGTCGTCAGTATACTCTGCTTTGGCCAATGGGGACAGTCCTCGTTGTCTGGTGATTGCCATGGGCCTTGAGGCCGACCATTCCTTCTTTGTTTCTTTGACCCATAAGAAGGTCATTCATTCTCACGTCTCACGTCTCATTTCTCACGTCTATTTTCTGCAGCCTCCTAATAAGATCGATTCTAGATAGTATTGTGGAGCAGGTGAGAAATTGAGCGGTATTGTGCTGCTGGGACTGATCGCCGGCCTTGGAACATGCCTGGGCGCTATATTGGTAACATCTTGCGGACGCTTGCGCCCGGGCACATTATCCTCATTGCTGGGTTTTGCCGCCGGCATAATGGCCGCTGTCATTATCTACGACCTGCTGCCTTCATCTTTGCGTTACGGCAGCCTCCCTCTCGCCTGCGCAGGTTTTTTTGCCGGAAACGGACTCATGTACGCTCTTGACCTGTGGCTAAATACACTGTCCCCCGCTTTCATTAAGAGAAAAGGATACTATCTCAAGATGGGCTATCTGATCTCGACAGGTATCGCTTTGCATGACTTTCCCGAGGGACTGGCTATCGCGGCCGGCTTCGCGGCCGCAGACAAACTTGGGCCGCTGCTGGTACTGGCCATAGGTATCCACAATATCCCGGAAGGGATGGCCACAGCCGCTCCTTTAAGGATTGGCGGCCTGAGCGCCCGGCGGGTACTGGCAATCAATGCTTTGATCAGCCTGGTTACACCACTGGGTGTGTTTATAGGACAGGTACTGGTGGAATCCTCCCAAACCTTTATTGGCCTCCTCCTTTCCTTTGCCGCCGGGGCTATGACCTATATTGTCCTGCACGAACTGATTCCGGAATCACGACGTAACAGCAAACATTTCGCCCACCTCGGCATAATCTGGGGCCTGCTGTTAATCCTGGCCGTTAATCTCATTGCTTGAGTATCAGCCAGGCCCCACCGGCCATCATCAGGGTGCCCAGCACATTGCCTAAACTGAAGGGTATTTTATTCATACCGAACAGACCGAAGTGATCCACTAGCCCCGCTGTAAATACCTGACCAAGAATAATAGCGGTAGTTGCCGGAGCTACCCCCAGTTTAGGGATACTGAGGACAACACTGTAAATAATCAAAACCCCAAGCACGCCGCCTATATAGGAATACCAGGGCGCCTGAAAAAAATCCGTCAGACGGCCGCTGCCACTCCTATAGAATAAGAGAAGTATAGCTACCAGCAACAGCCCTGTCAGATGTACAATAAAGGTTGATTCCAATAACCCTACCACTTTGCCCAGGGCGGAATTAACTGTCCCCTGGATAGCCATGGCAATTCCGGAAAGCGCAGCTATCAGCAGAGGCCAGGTTTCTAGCCGCATAAAACAAACCTCCTTTTTTTTATTTTTTCCGCCTGGACCTTCCTTATTCCAATAAGCCTTCTGTGAACAAAACTGCTGAATCCATTAGGTCTGTAACAGATTACCCCGTCAATACATAAGATGTTTAAAGAGGCGCTAAAAATTATCGTTTTTTGAAAAACAAATTACTGATCAAAAATAAAATGTTTTGATCTGGAGGTGATTTTTTTGAAAAAAGTATTTAATCCCATGCTCTTTTTAATGTCAAATACACCTGATGTTGAAAAAAATCTGGAGGTCATCATGTCCATCCTGCAGGCAACTACGGCATCACTAAAAAACATAAAAAGCGGCATTGACAATTTTCACGCTTCTGTTTTAAAGGTTGCCAGCGCCATGCCCAATTCGTCCATGAATCAGGAACAGCCTATTAAAGCGCCTGAACCTGTGGCTAAAGCCAAACCTCATGAGGGCGCGGTTTCTGATGATCCGGCTCCGCAAATTCAAATGCCTCCCCCAATCAGCCCGGAGTAAACTCTTATAACTTAAAACAGTGATTATAGCTAATAAAAGTCAAGGCGCCTGTTTTTAAGGCGCCTATTCGTTATTGGACGTATAAGGGTCTCGGACTCCGCGGGGCCGGTATGCGACTCGCTACCATAACGCCGTATACCGTGTTGCCTTCCCTTCCGGTTCACGAGGTCGGCGCCCCGGATGTGGTGATTTCGGAACTCAATGGCTGGCCGGCGTCTTCCCCTGTCAACGCTTCACGTGTCGCCTCACGGCTACCCGCGCATGACTCGGGGTCATGTTGGCGCAGCTATGCCTTTCATGTGCGGCTCTTTCATCCCTTCTCTATGCCGGTTCATCCGGGTGCTTTCGAACTGTCCCCTTGTCTTACTCAGGCCTTTTTCCGTTCTTCCAGCTGATCCCATTTCATGATTTTTGGAGTTTCCCGCTTTACAGATTTATCTTCCAGCGGCGTTTTCTGTCCGGCGCTTTCATTCGTTAGCGATACGGAGGCATCTGTTGGAACAGGAGGCGGCTGTACCATTGGGCCGGTTTCTGGATTGGCGGCAGCCTTTGAGCCGGAGCCCAAAAGACCTGCCATTAAGCTCATCAAGCTCCCCAGATCTACATTCTGCCCCAAAACACTTAACAAATTCAAAAGCGTGGATGTGTTGATACCTTGCCCCGCAGAAGCATTTCCACCACCCTGGCTTCCCAGCGCCTTCATCAGCATACCCATCATATTTTCTAAACCGGGGTTTCCCGTTTGAGCTGTTTCAGGCGCCATAGCCGCCGGTGCTGTACCCTGAACCAGTGCCGGCAGCGCAGGCAGTGAGAAATTCGACTTAACACCGTAGCGGCGGCTCAACAAACTTAATATGCTCATTAAATTTACCGAGTTGATGTAAATAAGCATTGTTTCCTGGTCCAGACCATATCTGGACGACTGCTCCAAAAGCTTGGTCACCTGTTCCCCCGGCATGCTGTCGCCCTTAATTTCTTCCGTCAAATAGCTCACTCCTTGCGTTTTACAATAATCCCGGAATATTGGGCAGATTTAAGCCGCCAGTGATTTTAGCAACTTCTGTTTTAATCATTTCTTTTGATGCTGTAATGGCCTTGTTAAACGCGCCGGCAGTCATCAGCTGCAGTGTCGCGATATTATCCGGGCTAAGCGCGGCGGGATCAAATGAAACATTTAATACCTCCTGGGAGCCGTTCATTACAACTTTTACCGCCCCATCCCCTTCACTGATCTCAATGGACATAGTCCTCAAGCCCTGTTGCAGCCTCTGTATTTCAGCCAAAATAGGCCCCATATTCATAGTATTCTTTCCCCTTCCTCTCCTGTGGCGTAATAAACACTTTTCCCGGTCGTTCTATTTGAAAAGAATTTTTGGTGTAAAAAGAAAGCTGTTTTGCAACAGCTTTGCAACAGCTTTCTTTTTACATAACAATTTAATCATTAAAACTGGGTTGTAGCTAATGGGGTGCATTCCAGTACCACATCATCAATCTTGGCGGTGTTGGTATTGCCTGGCGCCGGAATAAAGGAAAAACGTACCATGGCGCTTTGCGCATTTTGACTTGTCACAGGCGTGACAAACTGGACCTGGGTGTAAGCGCCGTCAGGAATGCTCGTGCTGGACAGTCTCTCCGAGCCGACCCCAATCTGGACCCCGCTTCTGTCAAAGAAGACAACTTCCGCAGTCAAATCAAAAGCACTGACTGCAGTGGCGTTGATTCCCAATGGATTAACATCTTCCGCCACCCAGAAGGTAAGGCGGTACTGGCGTCCGCTTACTATCCCATGGGAGGTCATCTGGAACAGGGATCCCGGCAGAGTCGGGTTAATAAGACCTATTTCGGCCGCATAGGTGCCGGAATGCGCAAATGTTGTCTGCTGAACGTTGCTGGCGCCCCAGAAAATTGGATGATACGGATCGGCCCACCCCTCCAGGCCGCCGTCCCTGATCAAGGTGCCGGCCGGGCATACTTTCGGGCTCGGGCAAACCTGCACATATATCTGGCGGTCCTCAACCAACTTGGCGGTGAGCTGGATCACGGCAGTCTGACGCAGACGGCTGGGCCGCGGGAGTTCCCAGTTAATGTCCACATCGATGTTGTGAAACTGGATAAACACATCATTCCTGTTTGTAACCTTTACGCTCCTTCTCAGTTCCTGCATTTTGGTAAATGGCAGGTCCTCAGCAAAGTGTCTGACCTCATTATTCTTATTCACATAAAATATTTGTTTATGGATGGTACCGCTGACAATGACCTTTTTTACATAGACTTCTCTTTCAGGGCTTATAATGGGAACTAAAACTATATCACCGGACGCAAGCTGGTCAACAAATACCGGCGTACCCCGCAGGTCCCGCACAGAGGCGGTGATATGATCCACTTTCAATGCCAGTTCCGGCAGGGTTATGGTACTGTCTACCACTTGTTCTATATCCACTGCTTCAATAACTACCGGGACTTTGATTTCAATGCACTGAACCGGCTGAGTCTCACTGAAGAAAAATTGTGAAGGGACGGGCATGCTAATTAAACCTCCTTTAAATTTTTATTAACCCATAGCGGGGCAGGGTATCATGATCACCTGACCGACGCTTATAACATCAGGGTTGGTAATATCAGGGTTTATATCCAGGATCATCTGTACGGTAACCCTGTTGGCAGCGGCAATCGAACCAAGGGTATCGCCTGCCCTGACTGTATATGCGGTTGGCGGGCATGGTGTGACAGTAGGGGTGGTGGTCGGCTCCACAGAAGGTGTGTAAACATAGGGCTGGCTTCTTTCCCATACTGTGGCGGTAACCCTTAATACCACTTCCGTGTGCAGGTCTGTGCCAACCTGGTCTACATTGACATATTCGGGATCAATCCTTACCTTTACTTTCATGTCTGGCCCTGCGCCTTCTACCACTACAAATGTGCGGAAATTAAGGCGCTGGTGCAGGGCGTGGACAGACTGGTCGGGGTCGGCGCTGACGTAAATGACCTCCACGTCGGCATAGCCCCTGATTAAGACCTTTCCATTTAGAATATTGGTATCAGTAACTTCCGTATTGTCTACCCTGGCATCCAGCACTTTCATCACATCGGGCTTCTTTTCAGGAACTTCGGTGGTTTCCCTTAAGACCACCTGGGTTTCACCGGTACCAATCTCCTGTTCAACCTTAAGCCGTATCCTCTCATAACCCTCTTCGTCTTCCAGTTCAGTTGGCACATCTCTCAGCGTCCTGGTTTCAGTAACAAAAACGGTGAGCTTAATTATTACATCCGCGAATAACGCCGGATCGACAATCAGCCCGACTTCGGCGCTTTCTATCTCCGCGTGCACCTGGACATTCATGCCCGGCTCGGCTTCGGGAACATCCACGAAGTCGCTGAACCTTATGGTGTGGTGCAGGTCATGAACTGATTGCTGAGGTTTCATGGCAACGTACATAACCTGGAGCCTTACTTCACCTTCTACTATAACCTTATTGGCAATCACTCTTTTATCCGTAATTACAACTTTAGCCTCAGTGTTCAGAATCCTTTCCGTATCAGGCTTTTCTTCAGGCACATCAAACTGCTCGCTTACAATAATCTGCTTGGTAGCCTTCTCGCCGATCAGGTGCTCAACTGTGATGTCCTCTGTTTCCAGGGCTGTGTTGCCGGCGGGTGTCTCAGTGAGGATCTCCAGCTCATCAATATCGGTAACTTTAGCAAAAACACTGAGCACAGCCGCAACATCAAACTTACGAGGGTCTCTGGAACTCCGTGTCAGGCTCACATCCTCCACTGTAAACTCGACATCATAGTCATCCCCTGGCATAGCGCCCGTCACGTCTAAATAGGTGGTAAAATTTACATCGTCATGAAAAAAGTTGACAGATTGATCCGGCTTAAAGGCAACATACGTTACCTGCACGGTCAAGGTCCCGTTCACAATAACCTTATTGGGAACAATGCTGACATCTCGTATTTTGGCCTTTGCATCTTTGGACAGGATCTTATCCACATCTGGTTTGGCTTCCGGAACTTCAATCTGTCCCCTGACTACGGCCTGGACTCTATTTTCACCCTGAACCAGATGGACTTTAAGCCGCTCGGTTTCAGCCATACTTAATCCTCCTTTCAAAACTTTTCTATACTAATATATGAGTGTGATACGAAAAAGTACCAAAAAGTGTAGCCAACCATGCAAAAAACAAAAAAAAGAGGACCGAGGTCCTCTTCCTTATATTGCTACACAACCTTTTCATACTAAATTTGTTATATTTTTACTTAGGCTTAAGTGAATATCCGCTTAACCGGTAAACAGCTGAACAAACATCTTGCCGTAAGACCCGCCGCTGACCACACCAATTCCCACCTTAGTAAAGTTTCTGCTGAGAATATTGGCGCGGTGCCCCGACGAATTCATCAGATTGGTGTGAGCGCTTTGCACGGTAGACGCCCCCGCCAGGTTCTCCCCGGCGTAGCTGTACTTCACACCGTATGATTTCATCATGTCAAAAGGCGAACCGTAGGTGGGCGAGGTATGGCTGAAATAGCCCTTGCTAATCATATCCTGTGCTTTCAGCCTGGCTAATTTAACCAGCGTCAGGTCTGTTTGCAGGGGGCTTAACCCTGCTTTAGCACGCTCCTGGTTGACCAGTTTAATCATGTTCTGCTCGTCCGCATTCAAACCGCTGGTTGTCGGTGTCGTCGGTGTCGTTGGTGTCGTTGGTGTTGTTGGTGTCGTTGGTGTCGTTGGTGTTGTTGGTGTTGTTGGTGTTGTTGGTGTCGCCGTCTGTGACAGGGGCTTGATAAACAGCTGAACAAACATCTTGCCGTAAGGCCCGCCGCTGACCACACCAATTCCC
>CAZJGV010000002.1:19551-24381 GCA_964545615.1 uncultured Pelotomaculum sp. | reverse complement strand
TTGACCAGTTTAATCATGTTCTGCTCGTCCGCATTCAAACCGCTGGTTGTCGGTGACGTTGGTGTTGTTGGTGTTGTTGGTGTTGTTGGTGTTGTTGGTGTCGTCGGTGTTGTCTGGGTGTTTGTGCCAGTTTTTTGCCCGCCGGTGAACATCTGAACAACGATCTTATAGGAACCCTGCGTTACAATTCCCACACCAATACGGTCAAATTTCGTACTTAGTAAATTTGCCCGGTGGCCGCTGGAAGCCATTAAAGAATTATGGGCTGAACTTACTGAAGTCGCCTTGGCCAGGTTTTCCCCGGCGTAAAGATACTGAACACCTGCTTTCTTCATCATATCAAAGGCTGATCCGTACGTGGGCGAAGTGTGGCTGAAATAATTTTTTGCAGCCATATCCTGGGCTTTAGTCCGGGCCAGACTGGAGATGGTAGCGTCATACACCAGTGGAGCCAGTCCGGCGCTGCTCCGGGCCTGATTAACCAGGTTTACTATCTGCTGCTCATCGGCTGTGGCGGCAGCGGATGCGTTGGCCGGGGCCAAGGCGCCTAAAGATAAAAAGAACAGAAAAAGGAAAATGGTAACAATGAAACCTGTCGGTAATCTCTTCGAACGGAATCTCATAACACTTCCCCTTTCTTTTTTTGCCTCCGGAGTTAGCTGACGGGTTCGGTAAAAGACAACCCTACGACTCGGTCGTCGGTCGTCGGTCGTCAGATTGCTTGTTGGAAATCGCCTGTTGGCGATTTCCTTCTTATGTTCTGCCTTCTGACTTCTGACTTCTGAGCCGATTCACCCCTGAAATTTGGGTCCTCCGTACCTAAATAATTTTAGGATTCAGCTTTTTGGGTTGCTTAATTTTTCTTTTCAAGCAACCAGTTACTATAGTGACGAAAGTAATTAGGCTTGTACAAAGGTAATTTTTGTACAAGCCTAATATAACCGCAAATAGTTCGGCCTGGCAAAGCCGGTAAATTTAACAGGCACGGTATAATGTTAACAGAACTGGCCGCGTTCTACTAGAAATTCAATTTCACTCTAAATTAGTGAAGTGTGCTAAATATTAACAATATAAATCTTTATTCCTTCTGAGCTACGGCGGCATCTATCTGTACCAGTCTTAACAACATTTTAGCTTCTTCAGCCGCATAACCTGAAAGAAGCAGCCTGGCTTGCCCCTGGGCGATTATTTTTTGCAAGACCTGGATAACGTAAATGTCAGATGTTTTACCGGGAGCAGGATTATCCTCCCCCAACCCCAGCGCCGCCAGGAAACCGTTATTATACCCGAGGGAGCTGCCCTCAGAATAGCCTTTCTCGTACCCTGACTCAAAGCCCAGGCTATATCCCTGATGATAACCCGTGTTCCTGCCTGCCCGGTAAGCCTCTTCTTCCGCCTTTTTCTTATCTGCCAGGATTTCTTGAACCTCCTGCGGACCACAGGCAGAGTCCGCCTCAAGATCCCCCGAAATATTTATACCCATGGTCACCGCCCTTTCCACACCGTTTATTCCTGCCGCAGCCAGGCTAAAACAAGGCCCGGGAGAAAAACCCGGGGTCTTTTCAATACTCTTGTACCCGCAATTTAAGGCCGCCACTTTTTTATATAATCAGGAGCGTAAAAGACCGCTCCCAGTCCTTCTGTCAGCGCCAGGCATTCCAACCCATCCACTTCTTCCACGAAACAGGATAGAATAAACAGTTTTTTTTTCAACCCCTTACAAAACCTTTTTAAGAATAGTTCATCAAGGTCATAAAGCTCTCCCAAAGTTTGACCAAAACCTTCCACCACAAGGGAGAACCTCCTGTCTGCCTGTCTCTTTATTTCAATTTTCACAGGTGTTTTACGGGTTACGCCTGTTAATCCATTAATCCCTTCCAAATAATGGCGGGCCACCTTTATGGCCTCTTCCCTGTTTTTAAACCTGGGGCCGATCACGGGGATGTTTTCTCCAAGAAAAGTTAAAGAGATATCTCCTGAGACAATGGACCGGTACGCCATATGGTAAGCCTCCTCAGCGATCATACAGGCAAAAGCGCAAATGGGGACTAGAACTCTATTGCCAGACGGTTAATCACGTTGCTAATCCGGTTGAATACGGTCAACTTATCTGAGCCCGCAAACAATAGACCCACAACTTCCTGGTCCTCGTTCAAAACTATTGCACCGCTGTCACCCGGCTGAGAACTCATATCCGAAACAACCTGATCTGAAAACCAGACCTTCTCTTCATCTTCCATCTCCACCTGCAAAGTTGTGCCCACAGATTTAACCACACCCCTGGTGATAGCTGTGGTCCTGCCGCTTTTTACCACTTTATCACCTGGCTTGACGTCTGAAATCCCCCTGGTTTCGCCTACCTCAAGAATGCTGGCCATGGCCAGATTAGAAGAATCAAGTTTGGCCAGAGCGCAGTCAACGGTATTTTCGGTCTTAAAGCGCTTATAGAAGCGGATTTCATAATCCTTTTTAACCAGATTGAGAATCCTGGTGCCCCCCCTGGCCATGGCTAAGGCCACCGGGCAGTCGGACTTTGACACGTTCTTTTCTATTGGCACATAACGGTAAAGCGTACCCACCTGGTCTGCCATTTTCCCACCGTCATAAGGCCCGGGCTGCAGAATAGGATCGCCTATTTTAGCCCTGGGCTTCTGTAAACTTGATCCGTTGGCAAGGACATGATTGTTGGAGAGAATCATTAACTCCCTGGTGGCCTTGTCTTTAACTATAGCCCCCAAAGTTCCGGCTGTAGATTTGAAATGACCTATGCTCACACCCGGACGGCAGGGCCTTTCGCGTTTGGTGCGCACATCCAGCATCCTGACCACACCGATTTCAACCACATCGGTAGCCAGACCGTTGATTGTCTCAGGCACCACATGGCTTCTGGTGAGATTGGCCGGCGGTAATTTTTTTTCCACGTAAACCACAAAGGCTGGCTCGTTTGTACTTTTTTCTCCAATATGTTTATAGCCTATCCCGACACCAACAACATTTTGGAGGCCGAGCAGTTTTCCCCGGGTTTTTTTCAGTGCCCTGAAATATCGATCCATAAGCAAAACCCCCTTCGGTATCCCCATTCCTTAAAGTCCTACAACATCATATGCGCAGAACCCAAAAGGGGTACGTGGCCTAATAAGGGGATTTTGGTATGCCCATACGGTACTTGCCGCGGGTTTCCATTCCGCCGATACCGTTTAAGCCAGTTATAGTCCCGGCTAGAATATCTTTAATTGAAACAGGGTCGTAAATGGAAGTATAAGCTATTTTTTCAACCACAAATACCGGATCGTAAGCGTGGATCATAACCCGCTGCGGTGAACTTGCAAAGTTTGCGCCGGCGCTCAGGACAGCCTCGTAGTGCGACTGGCAGGCACCGGCAAAAATAACCAGGTCATCCCTGCTTTTTTCATATTGACGAGCAGCCTTTACAGCTTCAACAAAATAATTTGACGAGTAGTAATTGTTGATATCACTGAAGTCTGTTTTACCCTTGATGAATCCGTCATGACCGGTGAGCACCAACAAATCAGGGGCATGCTTTTTAAGAAGGGACTCCACCACTTGAGGCTGCTGTTCTTCTTCGATATTGTAGCCGTTGGCTGGAATATTAAGCTGTTTATAAGTTGTTAAACAAAGATCCAGGTAATCAGCGTCCCCGTCAATATGCAAAACTGTCCCCGGTACATCGAAGCCGTCAACATTATTAGAATTGTTTTTATCGTTTTGGCCTCGCTGTACCGCCCTCCCCAGAATGAATTCCCTGTCCTTCTGCCGCCTTTCGAAAATGCGGCCCATATGTTCATTGCTTTTAATGGTATGCTCCCGCAGGTAAAAGGCCAGTTCACTTGATTCAATCTTGACCAGGTCTTCCAAAGGGGCATTGGCATAAAGCCTGTAATGAATGCCTTTGAGCAGGCAGTATTTTTTTTCATTGTTGCCTTTACTTAAATCTATAACTTTAAAGAAAATATCCTTATTATAAGATTTTCTCCCGACCACGTCTCCAATTTTTATCTCTCCCATAATTAAAACCCCTCAGTGTTTTTCTATATCATATGAAAGTGACAATATTGGTTGTGTATACATCAGTAACTTTTTGCAATGATTTCCATATGTTAGTTATAAATAAGACTTTTGGTAGGTAAGAAAAAATGCTTGCAGCTGTAGTCCCGATTCTTAATGAAGAGAAGCGTGTTAAGAAAACTGTTGAAACATTATTGTCCATACCCTCGGACCTGATTATCCCGGTTATCAACGGCAGCAGTGACAGTTCCGGCAGCATTATCCGGCAGATTAAATCGCCGCGGGTCCTGCCCCTTGAATTTATAGAACCCCTGGGCATCGACATCCCAAGGGCAATAGGGGCAAAGGCGGCCCTGGATATGGGGGCCTCAACCGTTCTGTTCGTGGATGGGGATATGGACGGTAATATCGCAGGAAATTTAAAAGAACTGCAAACAAAACTAATTGCATATGACGCCGATATGGCTTTAACCGACTGTTACCCCGGGGCATACCAGGCCGGTCTTTCAAGTCTTGCCTTTGAAGTATTGCATGCCCGCAGGACGTTAAACAGGGCTATCGGTCTTAACGGCTCAATTGGGGTCGCTTCGCCCAGTCACGGACCACACGTAGTTTCACGCCGCCTCCTCCAGTCCGTTCCCCTGCGGGAGATTGCCATACCACCAGTATCCCTGGGACTGGCTGTTAAAAAAGACCTGAAAATCATCATAGGCACCACCATACCCCATAAAGCGCTTGGTTCACCCGATAAAGACCCCTGCCATTCGGAACTGATCGCCCAGACAATTATAGGTGACTGTATGG
>CAZJGV010000002.1:15860-19541 GCA_964545615.1 uncultured Pelotomaculum sp. | reverse complement strand
GCGAACTCAACTGCCACCTGCAGGGGCACCCGGACCGGGTAAAGACACCCGGTGTTGAGATGAGCGCCGGCCCGCTGGGGCACGGCCTGGCGGTAGGAGCGGGGGTGGCCATGGCGGCGCGTTTGAATAAAAAGCGCTGCCGCACCTTTAGCCAGGTGGAATACAGCGGTTACCACCCCCGGCGGCGCTGGGACCTGCTGGAAGATTTTCTCCAAAGAAAATAAACAGCGGCTGGCTGGAGAACTAATACAAAAATCCCGGCGGTATTAATATCGCCGGGATTTTTATTTGGTGTGCTTATCTGCCACAGTGGAAGCTCCATAGGCCTCCGGTTTGATTTTTGCCCTGAAGCCGCTGCCGGTTACCATGCCCACCACCTCGCGGATCAGGTTTTTTGTTTCTCCGTGAACACTGACATCAATGTGTATTTCCACATCTAACTCGTCTACATCGTTAAACCCGAAATCTGCAAAATACTTATGAACCAGGCCGCCTACTTCCAGGCTTAAAGCGGTTTCATAAAAAATTTTTTGACGCAGACTTTTAATTTTACGCTGTGTTTTTTTATGATAGAAATAGCGTGCTCCTTTGCCCAGCCGGTGGACAACAATGGCCGTAATAAAGCAGGTGTCGTTTTTCACCATGGAGTCAGAGCCGATAATAATCTTGTAGGCGGAAGTAGGCAGACCTTTGATATATCTGATTATGTCAGCCATCATTTCCTCAAAATCCATTTTCCCTTTGGAAGGGCTGGTAAAATACATGTTCACCCCTCTATCCTCTATCTCACATCAACCTGCTATCGTTAATACAATATTCTTTGTAGCTGGTAAAAGTCAAATTTCAGCCTTTCGCTCCTTGAAATTACCTGCTAAAACGGCGAACTCCGCCAAGCTTAAAGTTTCACCCCGCCGGGCGGGGTCAATCCCTGACTGTTTAAGCGCACGCAGGCATGTTTCTTTGTCAACGCCCAGATTGGAGCCTGTAAGGGAGTTTATAAGTGTCTTACGCCTCTGACCGAAAGAAGCCCTGATTATTTTAAAGAATTCTTCCTCACTGGGCACCTGGACAGCCGGTTCCGGCCTTACCTCCAGGCGAACCACCGCCGAATCAACATCCGGCTGCGGGAAAAAAACCGTCCTCGGAACGCGGAAAAGTATCTTTGGCTCGGTAAAATATTGAACGGCCAGGCTTAAAGCGCCGTAAGCTTTGGTTCCCGGCAAGGCCGCGAGGCGCGCCGCCACTTCCAACTGAACCATCACAATGATCAGGGAAATGTTAAAACGGTTTAAAAGCAGGTGCATTAGAAGGGGACTGGTAATGTAATAGGGCAGGTTAGCCATCAGCTTATATTTTGCCGCGCCGCGACCGTATTCGCCGCCCGTCTTTTCCCAAACCAGCCGGTCAAAATCTGTTTTAAGGGCGTCGCCCTGAACAATCTCTATATCCCCCGCCCCTTCCAGCACTTCCGTCAGAACGGGCAGCAGCCCCCTGTCCACCTCCACAGCCAGAACTTTCCCGGCCCTGGCGGCGATGCGCCCGGTCAAGGCGCCCAAACCGGGACCGATTTCCACAACCAGATCCTCACCGGTCAGTTCTGCCCCGGCTATAATTTTATTGATAATATTGGAGTCCACCAGAAAATTTTGCCCCAGGCTCTTGCGGCAGGAGATGCCGAAGCGCTGCATTATAGAGCGCACCACTGCCGGTGATATGACTTCAAGCAATCCCTGCCCCCCTGTTCCCGCGTTTTTCAATCGTGGATTACCTCTGATCTTCGACACAATACAAATGTTTACCTTTTATTATTACCCAATTCAGGCAAAATAGAGACAGCACCTCACGATGCCGCCTTAGACGAAGCTCCGCCCTGAAACTTTCCGATGAGACTTTTGAGTGGTTTTTAAATGCAACGCTAGTGCATCTGTCTGTACTTTTGGCAGATTCTCCGCCAAAAGCGAATGGATCCAAAGCCGCCTGCCGCACAAAATAAAAAGGCCTTGCGGCCTTCGTTCTAATCTAAAATATAAACTTTAACCCACCTTAAGCCCCAACTCATGGCCTCCTCATGTGATTCAAAAAACAGGTCAATCCTGTTTCCGGTAATGCTGCTTCCCCGGTCGAGCGCTGTGGCGTAACCATAACCCTCCACGTACAACCTGGTCCCCAGCGGGATATTGCCTGAGTCAACCGCAACCACTCCGTAGTAGGGCGCAACTCCACTGGATGTATTGTATCCAGTGTAGGAATAGGCGGATGACAACATGTCAATGGCTTCGGAATACCTGATATCCTCGCCGCCCCTTGACACTATCATGCCGCTGCCTACCATAATGATTTTATTTACAGCCTGCGAGATTACCTCTGTTGACAGCAGCTGGCGGCTTACCTCAATCTTGTCCCTGTATGTAACCAGCCAGGTTTGCCGTTCGGCTCCCGCCCGGCCTTCCTGGGCCACACGGGTGGCGCCCTGCGGCAGCTGGGTGGTGTATTTGTTTTCCGTCTCAAAATCAATGGGGGCTTCTTTTACTTCTGTTTCTGTACCAATCCTGGCCACCAGAACATTCATACCCTGAACGACGGTAGCCCCCGCCTCGGGCCTCACTTCGTCCTCAGGTCCCAGGTTTATCGCGTATTCTTTGAGCAGGTCGCTTACTGTTTGACTTTGGGTCCTAACCTGTAAAACTTGCCCATCCAGGGAAATGTTAGCGTCAAGCGCGCTTTTAACTGATATAACCATACCTTTTTTCAAAGAAGCCTCTACCGGTGGCGTAACTTGATCCTTATCCAGCAGCGCCACTTCGTTTGCCTTCAGAACACTCCCGACTGTCCGGGAAAAGGTCTTTACCCTGGTTTCCTTACCGTCCACAACCAGCGTGACCGTTTTATTAAACCAGGTGTAACAGCCAAACAGGGTAGCTATTAGTACAAACGCGGCCAATGCTAAGTGCATCGTAAATCTTTGTAACCGGAATGAGTCCGGCCTTCTATTTACTTTGTGTATCCACCTTTCCAATAATACCTTCCAACTCATCAAATGCCTCCTTTGGAACAGGTCCGGCACTTCTTAGATCATCACTCTTTTATCTATCACCCTTCATTTAGATTTTCCTGCTGTTGTCATTTCCTAAATCGCTGTCCTGGTACCTGTACCTCTAGTTTACTAACACTTTTACATTTTACTATAAGTTGGCGGTTTTGGGTAGAGTTTATTTTTGTCGCATTTCATCAGTTATTTTCCTTGCTAGTCCAATATGCTTTTCAAGTTTATCTTCATCCAGCATATGTATTACTATTTTTTTACATTGATTTTTCAACCAGATCAATATTCTTCTCCCCGAACCATTTTTTTAGAAACTCCGTATATCTCTCGTTTTGAAACCTGTACCACTTGCGCCGGTCTTCTTCGTAGTCCATTAACACCCTTCTGAATCTGGTGTCCTCAAGTTCCTTTTCCAGCTGTTTTTTTAAATCCTGATCTTTCAGGCCGGCCATAAAATCCTGCTTAATTTTTGATGACAGTTCCTTTTCCAGCTTGGGGAGCCTGATAAAGCGGTCAGGCTGTTTATCCAGTTTTTTCATAGTGTCTTCATGCTCGGGAAAATCCATAGGTGAAAAATATCTAATTTACTTACATCTTTTAAAAGTTCTGTTGTAATTTGTGGTAAAAGCCAAACAAAT
>CAZJGV010000002.1:0-15850 GCA_964545615.1 uncultured Pelotomaculum sp. | reverse complement strand
CGGAGTGCTGGCTGCTGTTCTCAAAAGCGTTTATGAGCCATGCCATCGTGACAGGTACCTGGCGCATTCACCATACCTCCCCTAGAAAAATAAAAATGGCAATGCTTTCCAAAATAATGTTATCTAAAATTCAATCCCTTTCTGGGCCGGGATACCCCTGGTGTAGTGGTGTTTTATTTCCTTCATTTCGGTAACCAGGTCTGCCCGCCCGATAACTTCCGGGGGAGCGTTGCGGCCAGTCAGAACAAGGTGAAGGTTAGCCGGTTTCTTAGCCATCAGGTCCAGGACATCGTCCAGGGAAACCAGTCCGTAATTAAGAGCGTACAGGATTTCGTCAAGAATGATCAGATCGTATTTACCGGAGGTAATTTCGAATCTGGCAGCCTCCAGGGCTTCTGTGGCGGCCTGGCGGTGTTCATCGAGGGACTGATCGCCGGGTCCCTTGATAAAGCCCTCACCCATCTGGCGCATTTCAAAGTCAGGACCTATTTTTTCAGCGGCTTTCAGTTCGCCGTACTTCCAGCCACCTTTAATAAACTGGAGGACCAGCACCTTCATCCCCTGACCCCAGGCTCTGAAGGCCATGCCTAAAGCAGCGGTGGTTTTACCCTTGCCATTGCCTGTGTTTACCAGAATCAAACCGTTTTTCTTCTCGCGCATCATTTGCCCTCCTTATACACCTTTTCCCAAACCTATTGACCCCTTTCAAATCTTTAAGCTTTAGATACATTATTCAAGCAATTCGGAATAATCTCCTGCCATTTTCGGTGCACATTTGTGCTAAATCTTCTGTTTTCATTCCCCTGAGCCTGGCCACTTCTTCAGCCGTGAAAAAAACGTAGGCCGGCTCATTCCTCTTTCCCCGGTGCGGCATGGGGGTAAGATAGGGAGCGTCTGTCTCAACCAGCAGGCGGTCACCTGGAACGCGTGCGGCCACATCTTTCAACCTGGGCGCTTTGGGGAAAGTGACAGGCCCCGCGATTGAAATATAAAATCCCATCTCAAGGCAATCCCTGGCCATTTCCCAACTCCCCGAATAACAATGCATTACTCCCCCGGCAGGACTCAACCCTTCCCTGCGCAAAATGTCCATGATCTCACCATGGGCATCACGGTCATGTATGATTACAGGCTTCCTCAGTTTTTTGGCCAGCGCCAGCTGTTCTCTGAACACCCTCTGCTGCACCGGACGGGGTGAAAGGTCCCGGTAGTAATCCAGGCCCATTTCACCCAGCGCCACCACCCTGGGGTGGGAAGCTATTTTTTCCATTTCCGCCAGGTAACCGGGACCGGCCTCGGCGGCATTGTGGGGGTGAAATCCCACAGCCGCGTAAATCAGGTCGTACTTCTCCGCCAGTTTAATTGAGCCCAGGGATGATTCATGGTTAAAGCCCACATTCACTATATGCTTCATGCCAGCTTGCCTGGCGCGCTCGATCATCGCGTCCCTGTCCTGGTTATAAACCTTATCGTCAAGATGGGCGTGCGTATCAAAAAGAATCATATTACACCATTCCTTTTTATTATTAAAACAATATGTTTACCCTCTGGGAGTAGTATCAATCCTCGGGAATAGTGCCTCGCCGCGCTTTAAGACGGTGCCGGCGGGCAGTTTGCCCCAGCTTAGAGATCCCCAGGTTTGAAGATCCGGGCGGCCTTCCAGCCCCAACTGGGCCCAGACCCTGGCCGGCAGTTTGGGCATAAAGGGCGCTGCCATGACGGTGATAAACCGCAGGCTCTCAGCCAGATTGTACATAACTGTGGCCAACCTCTGCCGCCTTTCGGGATCCTTGGCCAGCGCCCACGGGGCGGTCTCGTCAACATACTTGTTGGCTCTTCCCACCAGGCGCCAGATCGCAGACAAAGCATTGGAGAGATCCAACTTATCCATCCATTCCTCAACAGCGGCAGGTGTTTCTTCAGCCAGATCGATAAGTTCCCCATCAGGCCCTTCAGGTATTCCCGGAGGCTCTACTGTACCTTTAAAGTATTTTTCCACCATGGCTATGGAACGGCTGACAAGGTTGCCCAGGTCGTTGGCCAGGTCCTTATTAATCCGCTCCACCAGGGCGTCCTCACTATATGAGCCGTCCGATCCAAAAGGCATCTCCCTGAGCAGGTAATAGCGGATGGCGTCAACACCGTATTTGTCAATCAGTATAAGTGGATCTACTACGTTCCCCTTGGACTTGGACATTTTACCGCTTTCAAGCAGTATCCAGCCGTGGCCCACCACATGCTTCGGAAGTTCTATTCCCGCGGCCATTAAGAGCATCGGCCAGATGATACTGTGAAAACGCACAATATCCTTGCCCATCAGGTGCACGTCGGCCGGCCAGTATTTTTTAAAGAGGCTATCGTCCTCCGTACCGTAACCCAGGGCGGAGATGTAATTGGTAAGGGCGTCAACCCACACGTAAATCACGTGTTTGGAGTTAAAAGGAACAGGTATGCCCCAGTTAAAAGTCGTCCGTGACACACACAGGTCTTCCAGGCCGCTTTTGATGAAACTGACCATTTCATTGCGCCGGGAGGTGGGCAGGATAAATTCCGGGTGCTCTTCAATATGCTTCAGCAGGTGTTCAGCATATTTGGACATTTTGAAAAAATAACTTTCCTCCCTGAGCAGTTCCACCGGTCTCCCACAGTCGGGACAATTACCCTCTTCCAGCCTGCTTTCGGCCCAGAAAGCCTCGCAGGGTGTGCAGTACCATCCTTCATAACTGGCTTCATATATGTCTCCCTGGTCGTACAACTTCTGAAATATAGCCGATACCACAATTTTATGGCGCTCTTCGGTAGTCCGGATAAAATCGTCGTATTCCACCTCTAACTTCCCCCAGAGGTGTTTAAACCCAGCCACAACCTCGTCCACAAATTCCTGTGGGGTTTTCCCCCTGGCTTTGGCCGCCCTCTCAATCTTTTGACCGTGTTCGTCGGCTCCGGTTAAAAAGCGTGTTTCAAACCCGGTCATTTTTTTAAAGCGGGCAATGGCGTCCACCGCCACAGTTGTGTATGCGTGCCCGATATGCAGGTTGTCGCTGGGATAGTAGAGCGGTGTGGTTATGTAGAATGTACCTCTGCTCATGCCTTACCTTCCTTCCTGTTTACCTTATTTAAAAAAACAAAAAAACCCGCCTCTGTTTTATCAGGGGCGGAGTTTTGAACTCTCGCGGTACCACCCTTTTTCACCGGACCCTTACGGCGCCGGCCTTAACAGGCACAGGGACACTTCTCCCGATACCCAAGCCTGGTAACGGCGCTAAACCCGGCGCGGCTTACTGATATTTCAGCCACGCGGCTCGGAGGCCATGTTCAGCCTGCTTTCCCCGGCGGGTTTCCACCTTATCCCGCTCTCTGTCCGGGTACCTTCGTCCGGCTTACTCTTCCTCTTCATCGCCTTTTAAAGCTGTTTGTTAATCAATAACCTGATTCTAAATGAAGGTCCACTTTTTGTCAAGTTTCCGTATAACATACAAAATTATTGTAGATTTTTACAAAAACCACTTGACTTTTAATGGAATCCTTGGTACCATTTACTTGTAAAAAATATAATTATTTTGTCGAAATTTGTCACAGAGGGAGGGATAGAATTTGAAATCAACTGGTATTGTCAGAAAGGTAGACGAGCTGGGCAGGGTGGTAATCCCCATTGAACTAAGGCGGACTTTAGGCATTGACGAAAAAGACGCTCTGGAAATTTACGTTGATGCGGAAAAGATCATCCTAAAAAAATATGAGCCCGCCTGTGTTTTCTGCGGCAACGCTTCCGACGTCCAGCATTATAAAAACAAAATGGTCTGCCGTGAATGTGCTACAGCTATGTTTGAACACGCCAAAGCTAACTAGTCAACTGATCTAGGAGAGACTTCCTGTCTCTCTTTTTTTTTGTACATTTTCACCTGCTTTCATCGATAACCGCCCGGTAAACCTCTCTCTTCGGCAGGCCCCGCAGCCGGGCCACCTCGCGAATGGCCTCTTTTCGCGCCATGCCTGCCGCTTCCAGGGCAGAAACGTGATCGGGAGCGCTAATTCCGGTACAGCTTGATTTATCTCTATCTTCAGAAGTCAGCTCTTCGTCCGTAGCTCCCGCCACCACCAGGGTAAATTCGCCTCTGGGTTCATTTAACTTAAAGTGTTCCGCAATATCTGCCAGAGGACCCCTGATAACCTCTTCATACCGTTTGGTCAATTCCCTGGCTGCCGCAGCCGGGCGGTTGCCAAAAGCTTTAATGAGTTCCCCCAGAGTTACCCTGATCCGGTGCGGGGCTTCATAAAAGATCAGGGTTCCGCGCTGGCGGCAAAGTTCCTCTAATTTTTCCCGCCGGGCTTTTTTAGCTGTGGGCAGAAAGCCGATAAATACAAACTGATCTGTGGGCAAGCCTGAAATTACCAGAGCGGTTATACCCGCGCTGGGACCAGGGATCGCAATCACCCCGCAGCCTTTTTCCAGGGCTCCTGTCACCAGTTCCGAGCCGGGATCGGAAACACCGGGCATCCCGGCGTCTGATACCAGGGCAATGCTTTTGCCGCCGTTAAGCAGATCAAGGAGGCAGCATCCCTTTTTTTTACGGTTGTGCTGATGATAGCTGGTAAGCGGGGTATGAATCTGGTAATGACTGAGCAGTTTACGGGTGTGGCGGGTATCCTCGGCTGCGATCAAGTCGGCTTCCCGCAGCACTCTTAAAGCGCGGAGGGTTATGTCCTCCAGGTTGCCGATAGGGGTGGCGCAGAGGTAAAGCACCCCTTTTTGTCCTTCAGACAAAGGTCTATCACCTCACATTTGGGTCGTGGGACGCGGGACATTTTAGACGTGGGACGTGGGTATATCCTGTGAGATTTATTGGTATTACTAATGGGTCTTTGTTGTAGGTGCGAATTTATTCGCACATCAATATATCTATTTGCTTGGTCTCTAATTGTCACAAAACTAAAGATCGTTTGTCCAAATAAATTCGACCTACGATTTCAGTAGTCGGACGTCAGACGTTGGCTGTCGATATATTCTGCATTCCTTGGATGTCTTTGACCCCTAACACCATCATTCAATCTCATGTCTCACGTCCCAAGATGGTTCCTGCTCTTTTCTCAGGAAGGCCATGCAAAAAAGACAATCGCCCGAGCGCTTGCGGCCAAAATAAGCGTTGCAGATATGAAAATTGTGGTCATACAGACCGAGCAGGTTAAAAAACCCTTTATGCGGAACAGCGGTGTCCGCTCCGGTTTCGCCGCAAAAACCCTCACGGTAAAGGGCGGCCAGATCCTTTCTGAGCCGGGAGTTTTCTTCCTCCATTTCCTGCGCTTTGTTTTTCAACTCCTGGACCTCAGCTAGAAGAGCATGCAGTTTTATTTCCATTTCCCTGGTTAATTTAAACAATGATTGCATTAAACGGTCTCCTTGCCGGCCTGTTCTACGCGCTCTTTCTTACAACCCCTGCAGTTCCTGACCTGGCCTTCTTTAAGGGCTATCTCCTCACAGAGATATTCTTTTACGATTTTAGTCTCTTTTAATTCAACATTGATGCTGTTTTTAAAAATATTGACAGCGGCGACCTTGCCTTCTCCATCAGGAGTTACAACCAGGCTGCCGATCTCCGGGAAATCCTCCCTGGCCTGTTCATACGATTCATTTTCGTACTTGAGGCAGCACATCAACCTGCCGCAGATACCGGAAATTTTAGTAGGATTCAGAGACAGGTTCTGATCCTTGGCCATGCGTATCGAGACTGAAGCAAAGTCAGACAGCCAGGTGGAACAGCAAAGCACCCTGCCGCAACAGCCCAATCCGCCGATCATCTTGGCCTCATCCCGCACCCCGATCTGCCGTAACTCTATACGGGTCCTGAAGACTGAAGCCAGGTCCTTGACCAGTTCCCGGAAATCAATGCGGCCGTCAGCTGTAAAGTAAAAAATAATTTTATTGGCGTCAAAGGTTTGTTCAACACCCACAAGTTTCATGGGCAGGTTATGGTCCGCGATCTTTTCCAAACCAACCTTGAACGCTCTGCTTTCCTTTTCCCTGTTGATTAAAAGCTGTTCATAATCCTGGTCTGTAGCCTTCCGGAGCACTCTCTTGAGCGGCGCCACCACATCGCTTTCTTTGACTTCAAGAGGGCCTGTAACCACCTGCCCGTACTCAACCCCCCTGGCAGTTTCTACTATGGCGCCATCCCCCGTCGTCAGTGAGTTTTCGCCGGGGTCAAAATAATAAATTTTTCCAGCCTTTTTAAAGCGTACTCCCACAACTGTTAATACCACCGGCATCTATACCTCCCGAGTGCAAATAAATTTTTCATGAAAAACGCGGTACCTCCGGCAAATCTTTGGCGTTATAAGCAAACCCTGCCAGCCGTAAAAACAGGGCTTCAAGGACCAGCCTGGTGTTAATGTTGGTCTCTATCTTGTTTTTGGCAGAGTCTATAATATCTATTATTTCCAAAAGAGTGGTAGTCTCAAATCGTTCTGATTCTCTTTTAATAACCTCGGCTTGATCAGGGTTAAACAACAAGCCGGTTTCTCCGGTTTCCCTGTACACCATCAGGTCACGGTACCAGCAGCATAGTATTTCCAGCGTGAAAGGAACGCTCTCCTTGCTTTCAGTAACTTTTTCAGCCATTTCCAGTGCCTCGCACGGACCTGATTCCTCCAGCGCCCCCAACAATCTGTAAGCCGCCTGCCGCTTCTCCTGGAAAGACCCGGATGTGTACGCCAAAGCCTTGCCCATACTTCCGCCTGAAAGAGCGGCGGGCAACAGTGCTTCTTCCCTGGATATACCGTGCAGAGCTGCCAGTCCCTCGATTAATTCCGGCAGCGGGATATTTTTAAAAAAAATCTGCTGGCAGCGGGAAATAATTGTAGGCGGAAGAAGCTGAGGCCTTGCTGTAATCAAAATGAACACCGTCCCTTCCGGAGGCTCCTCTAAAGTTTTCAACAGGCAGTTGGCCGCCTCAGCTGTCATAGACTCGGACTGCCGGATTAAAAAAAGCTTGCGGCCGCCCTGATAAGAACGGTAAGGAACCCTGCGCTGAATCTCCCTGATCTGTTCAATTTTAATGGATGCGCCGCCCGGCCCGGCAGAGTAAAAGTCAGGGTGATTACCGCTTTGCATCTGACGGCAGGTGCGGCAAACCCCGCAGGCGTCCCCGCCGGCGGGACTGGAGCAGAGTAAAGCCCGTGCCAAGGACAGGGCGACTGTTTCCTTGCCGACCCCCTCGGGCCCGGCAAAAAGATAGGCATGCGCCACTCGATCGTGGGAAATGGCGTTGGTGAGCATTCTCACAACCTGTTTATGTCCGGCTATCTTTTTCAGGAAAAGCATTTAAAATTCCCTCCACCGCTATCAGAACATCCGCGTACACTTGTCCGACAGGCCCGTTGGCGTTGATTACCCTGTAGCGGCATGGCTCAAGGGCGGCCAGTTCCAGGTAACCCGACCGGACCTTGTGGTGAAAGGTACGGGCTTCCCGTTCAATTCGGTCAACATCCCGGCCCGACTGACTGATCCGATCCATTCCGTTCTCAAGCCCGGAATCCAGGATAATCGTTAAATCCGGAACCAGTCCATCCGTCGCCGGTTCATTGATCCGTTTCAGCAGGTTGACTCCAATACCACGCCCGCATCCCTGATAGGCCAGGCTTGAATCAAGAAACCGGTCGCAGAGCACAATCTCACCTTTATTCAGCGCGGGTAAAATCACCTGGGCGACATGCTGCGCCCTGGCAGCGGCGTAAAGCAGTGCTTCAGCCCTGGGGACCATTTCGCTGTAAGCCGGGTTCAGTAAAATCTCCCTGATGGATTCTCCCACCCTGGTGCCGCCTGGTTCCCTGGTGTCTAAAACAGTGAAGCCCCGTCTTCTCAAATCTTCAGCCAGCAGGTTAAGCTGGGTAGTCTTGCCGGACCCGTCGATGCCTTCAAAAACAATAAACTTCCCCTTCATAAAACCCTACGTCCTATTCTATCACAATTTTTATGCTTTTTAATGTAGGATCGGCTGGCCCCTGGCAGGGCAGCCTCATCCCGCTCACCAGGGTCAGGTATTTATAAATTTCCTCCGTTATTTCTTCCCCCGGGTTTACGGCAGGAATACCAGGCGGGTAAACAGCCACGGTCTCCGCACAAATCCTGCCTCTGGCTTCAACCAGAGGCACTTTCCGCGACCGGGCAAACCAGGCTTCCCGGGGCTTCATCCTTTTTATGAAGCTTGCCGGCACATTTGGCAGCACCGTGATGGCAGGGAGTCTATCCCTGGCGGCGATGTCCTCCAGCGCGTCTGCCAGCGCGTCACACTCGCCCTGAGTTGAGCCGATTGAAATAAAGGCGACTATATTGCCGGCGTCGGCCATCTCCACGAATACATTGTATCGCCCGGCCAGCAGTCCGCTGACCTGATAGCCGGTCAGGCCAAGTCCCCGCACTGAAATGACAAGTTTGGTCGGATCCAACCCGCAACAGCCTTCCGGCAGGTAATCAACTGTTAATATACGCAGACCTTTAATCCGGGCTAACCGCTCACGTACAAACCGGGACAATGCAAGCGCTTTATCGAGAAGGAATTCTCCCTGCAGGGCCATCTGCCGCCTGGCCAGGTCCAAAGAGACCATCAAAAGGTAAGAAGGGCTGGTAGTTTGCAGCAGGCGCAAGGCAGCGGTGACCGCGTCACTGTCCATAATTCCTTCCCTTAAGTGCAGCATGGAACTTTGACCCAGCGAGCCCCCCAGTTTATGAGTGCTCTGAACCGCGGCGTCCGCGCCCGCTGCCATGGCATCCGCCGGCAAACCGGGGTGAAAGCGCAGGTGGGCGCCGTGTGCTTCGTCTACCAGGATGGGCTTGTCCGCCTTATGAGCGACCGAGGCCTGCCCGGCCAGGTCTGACAGCACCCCGTAGAAGTTGGGACAAACCGCCAGGACTGCCGCCGCGCCTGGATGACTTTTCAGCGCCTGCCGGATTCTCAAAGGCGGCACACCGCAGTCTACCCCGAACTCAGGTATGATTTCCGGCAAAACATATACCGGATCAGCGCCGGCAATAACCAGTCCTCCCAACACTGAGCGGTGGGCGTTTCTGGGTACGATTACTTCCCTGTGTCCCGCCTGTGCGGTCAGCAACGCCTGGATACCGACTGAAGTACCGTTAACCAGAAAGAAACTCCGGTCAGCCCCGTAGATTTTTGCCGCCAGTTCCTGTGCCCGGGCTATAGGACCATTAGGGCTGTGCAGATCATCAAGACCCGGCAGTTCAGTCAGGTCAAAGGCAAAAAATGATTGCCCCCCAAGCAATTCTGCCGGGAGTCCCTTGCCCTGCCCATGACCAGGGATATGAAAGCCGGACGGGCTTTTCGCAGCATGTTTTGCAAGGGCTTCAAAGAGCGGCGCCCCACTCTGCAGGCTAGGCAAAAAATAAAAACCTCCATTAGCAACAATTTTAAAAAAATGCACCTTTTACTAAACGTTAATTTTATCATACCAGAAGCGCTATTACCAAGTATATCCTGTAATTTTTCCAACAGTTTAATCTTATAGATGATCGATTCCGGGCTACAATATCAAAAATAGACTTTTTCAAAAAAAAAGGGGTGTTACTTGTGATCGGTTGTTTTCCTGATAAAATAGACGAAAAAACCCTGTCCAGGAAATACCGCACCAATGTCGGCAAATTGATCAGGGCTTGGAAACACGGACTTTCAGATCAAGAAGTCGCATCTAAAACAGGTGTAGGTCTGTCCACTGTTCACTCAATCAAACAGGACCTTGAACTGGCTCACAGGTACATTCGTCTCAGCCAAAAAAAACAACAATTTAATGCTCACGCACTAAATCCCGACCAGATTTTTTTTAGCCCCGATATATAAATATGGTAATCCGGATCGTTCCTGTTAAGGGAGGTAATCCTTGCTTCGCAGGCGGGGCAAATATAGTTGCCTCTCACCAAAAGGCCTTGTTTGTCATCACAGCGGAATTGCCGGCAAAGAATACAAGCGGGTGATTCCACAGCCATCTTCTTTCACCACCTGGAGCCAGAATAAAAAAAGAAATATCCTGTTCTAAAATATGAACCGAACCTCGATTTGGTGAGAGAGACTGCGCTCCGGGTCTCTCTCAATGTTTATTCTTCTTTTTATCCATTCTGATGGCGCAGTCCGGACACACATTCTGACAGATGCCACAGGCAATACACCTGTTGTCCGCTTCAACTGAGGGTGTACCGTAAACTCCCAGTACATCGCTCCAGTCTATGCAATCCACAGGGCATTTTTCCACGCACAGTCCGCAGCCTTTACATAGACCGGGGAACAAGGTCCAGAAACCTTTTTCCAGTTCCAATGTCCTGCCTTTAAACTCCAGTGTCATATTTTTCAACCTCCCGTATTAGACGTGGGATATGGGACGTGAGACGTGAGATTGCAAGATATTGTCAAGGGTTCAAAGGCATCCGAAATGCAGGATATTCTCATGAACCACGCACGGACAATTGTGCGAATGAATTCTCACCTACGCCAAGACCCAAGAGGAATACCCATCACGTCCAACATCTCACGTCTCACATCCCAATTGTCCCACATCCCACGTCTCACGACCCACTACCCACAGCTCACGACCCAATTCTACCCCACGCTCCAACGCCTTAAAGTTTAAATCGCGCAGCTGCGGCTGTTTTTCAAATTTGTAGCCTAACTTCTTTTCAACAGCGACCTTAATCCTGGCCAAAGGAATAATCTCGGTGGCGCCAATGACCACTCCCATTATTACCAAATTAAAAACCCGCGGCTGAAGCTCATTTTTAGCGACATCCATGGCCGGAACAGGCAAAACTCTGGCGATTTTCTTTGGCAGTATACCCGCCACATCCTCCATCGAACTGTCGTAAATAAAGGTTGTCTCCGGTCCGACGTATTGAACGGTACGATGTACGGCACGGTCACTTAAGGCTGCCACAATATTACCTGTCTGAAATTTGGGGGAACCGATGGGATTGTCGCTGATCTGGAGAAAAGCAACTGAAACCCCGCCTCTCTGCTCCACCCCGAAATTAGGGATGTAAAGGGCCTGTCTGCCCTCTTCATTAGCGGCCTCTGCCAGAATTTCCGCTATGTGCTGAACTCCCTGCCCGCCTTCACCCGCCAGGACTATTCGCGTAACTTCAAGCATCTGCTGCAACCTCCTTCTGCCCCGGGACTATGATTTCTCCTGTTTTAAAGTAGCCGGTCATGTCCTTTTCAATAAATTCCCAGGTCTTTGCCGCATTGGTACGCCAGTTGGTGGGACAGGCTGAAAGTGCTTCAACAAAGGAGAAACCTTTCCCTTCCATCTGATTTTTTAAGGCTTTTTTTAAATACCCTGTTAACTGCCGCAGATTAGAAATGCTGCCCCTGGCTACATAAGCTCCTTCCTGCACGATTGAAGAAATCATCTCCGCTCCCCGGAAAGGTAAACCCGTCACTTCGGAATCACGACCGTAAGGGCTGGTTTCTGTTTTTTGGCCCGGCAGGGTGGTGGGGGCCATCTGCCCGCCGGTCATGGCGTACTGGGTGTTATTGGCGACAATCACCGTGATTTTTTCATTGCGCATGGCTGAGCTGACCAGGTGCTGGACACCAATTGAGTATCCCCCGCCATCACCCATGTAAGCGATGCAGATTAGTTCCGGCCTGGCCCTTTTGATACCGGTCATTACCGGAGTTGTCCGTCCGTGGTGGGCCTGAACCGTATCCAGGTTGAAAAGGTCCCAGGAAAGCAGGGAGCAACCGATATCACAGCCGTAGACAATCTTGGACTGGATTTCAAGATCGTCAATAGCCTCTCCCAGGCACTTTAAAATCAACCCGTGGCCGCACCCGGGACAAAACTTGTGAGGCTTGTTATCTACCCGCCAGCTTTTAGGCATTACAGGCGCTCGTTGCATAATAACCCTCCTTATATACAACAATTTGACAGGATTTACAGGATTCTATGGAGCAATATTAGCCATATAAGTTGTTGGCCAGCAGGATGAAAACAATCTGGTTAAAATCATGTTAATCCTGTCAAGGTTTAATATAATCACCTTCCAATATCTCCCTGGCCATTGTCTCCACTTCCCCGGCTGTTATGCCGACACCGGGCTTGAAGAGAGTGAATATTTCGGTGGGGGCGCCGCAGGCTACCTCCTTCAGCAGCCTTGCCATCTGTCCGTACGAGGACTCCACCATCAGAATTTTTTTCACCCTGGCCGCCAGGTCCTTGATTTGAGGAACCGCAAGCGGGCGCAGTGTAACAGGCCTGAAGCAGCCTACCTGCAAACCCTTTTCGCGCAGGTTCTTAACGGCTTCCCTGACAGCCCGGATAACAATGCCATGAGCTATAATTACCAGGTCCGCTCCTTCAGTTTCTATAGACTCATATTCCGCGATTTCGCAGGCAGCTTTTTCAAAATCATGTATATCGCTCATCACTTTTTCGTAGAGCTCTTCTTCCAGGTTAAAGGTGTTTCTGTACTGGGCCGGGGGCCTGTCCCTGCCGGGTTCGCCTTCTTTTCCCACAAATGGCTCCGGCTCAGGCAGGCTGATACCCCTCGTTTCCGGGTCATAAATTGTCAGGGGTTCACGCATTTTAGCCTGGTAGCCATCCCCCAGCACAAAAGTGGGGAAACGGTATTTCCAGGCTATGTTAAAAGCTTTAATCGTATAGTCATACAATTCCTGGTGCCCGGCTGTGGAGTAAACCACCCTCATTCCTTCTCCGTTGCCGCCCATTGTTGTAAGGGTTACTTCCTGCTGGGAGTAAATCACCGTGGCCGTGGACGGGCCGCCTCTCTGCTGTACCACGGCCACGATGGGCAGTCGCATCATTTCAGCCATGACCAAGGGTTCCTGCATTAAAACAGTGCCGCTGCCGGCTGTCGCCGTAAAAGCCTTGCGCCCAGCCAGCACCCCGCCTGCCGTCGCAAAACCGGCTGAGAGCTCGTCTTCCGTTTGCAAAAATTTCTTTTCATATTTGGGAGCAAGCCTGGTCCAGTAATGCATAACCTCGTTCTGAGGTGTGATTGGATAACCATACATAATATCCGCCTTGGCCGCCAGGGCCGCCCAGGTCACTACTTCATTACCGGTCATAAAAACTCTTTTTTCTTCCATAACGGCTTTCTCTGACATTGAAAACCCCCATTCTGAGACGTGAGAAGTGGGATATGAGACGTGAGACTCGCAGGTAATCCTCTTGGGTCTTCGATATAAGTGCGAATTTATGCGTCAGCGGAAAAGAGATATACCTCTGATGGCGGAATGGTGACAAGATAATTCGGACCTGCGATTTAATGCGTCGGAACATTCTGTATTTTTTGGATATCTTTTACCCTTGAGGCTATCTTTCAATCTCACGTCTCATTTCCCACGTCTGACGTCCCAATTTACCAGAACGCTTTTGGCATAAATCTTTCCAGCGGGCGGACCGGGTTGCCCATGCAATCCTCCGGACCTATCTTTTGGGCCAGTTCAGTGCCGGCCAGGGTTGCCACCACCGGCAGGCCAAGGATTGACGCGGCTTCAGTCACCATCCTGGCGCCTTTCTGGACCAATTCCACAGTAGTTTCCACCGCCAGGTGAGAGTTGTTGATTAAGCCGTCCACCCGCCCCATTAAACTTACTTCCGCAACAATATCTTTTACCCTGGAGGTCATCGGACGATAAGTATTTATAACCGCAAAAACTTTTAGATCCGGGTCCCGCACGGCGCCTTCCAGCAGGTTCAGGGTCCTGGCGCCTTCCACCCCGTAGCCAATATCCAGGATAATATCTCCTTCGCGCCTCAGCGCCCATCGCGCCGCCGGTTTGATCACTGTGCCGGCCTCGCCCAACCCCATGGTATCTTCGGTTTTCCAGGCAACCACATCCACCCCCAGAGTGGACAGTTCTTTTTGCAGGGGTCGCAGGGTGTAAAAAGGCTCAACCACATCCATATCAACCAGGTTAACCTTCCTGCCCAGCCGGACCAGTTCCAGGGCGCGGTTAATGGCGCTCTCACTTTTACCCGCCGCATATTCGCCTATATAAGCCTCCACGATCCGTTCTGCCATTAGTATGCTTTTCCCCCTGTTTTTTAAGCGTAAAATGTCGTGAAAATTAAAATGAAGTTTTTTGATGCAGGAAAAGTGAGGCAAAAGAAAAGAAGCAGGTTGGTGTGTAGAAAAAGAAGAGCATCAAAACTCTTCCCACTCTACCCCACAAACCTGCTTCCTGTCATCAATCCCTTGCACCCTGTTTTTGGCTAACCAGCCAAAAACATGAAGGTCCTATCTTAATCAACAGGAATACTATCTCTGGTCTCTAAAGGTATCTAACGACCTCTTCTCTTTGACCAGGACTCATATAGAATGCTCTTTTAAGAGACTATACAACGACTATTCTACAGAAAATTTTGAACCTGTCAACTACTCTTTGATAAATATTTGCCAATTATCTTGTTTGCGGTTCTTTTCTGACAATTAGGGTTGCTTTTTGAGAGCATATCTTATTTATGTACAATAGAAAGCGTTATTATCATCCCATCAACAAGCAGTTAAGCAGCACTAAAAGCGCCACCCCCGGTAGTTGAAGAATACCGGCGGTGAGTATTGTCGCGGGATTGATAGCGATGTGAAAGCCGAACTGACCGAATACCGTATTGATCGCCGCCAGCAGAACCCCACCCAGCAGGGCCCAGGCGGTCAGACGGATTAAAAATTTCAAGGGGCGAAACATTACAGTCCCCATCAGGTAAATTCCGAAAAGCCCTGCTAAACCAATCATCACTAATTTCCAGTCCAAAGCCGGTGCACCTCCTTGGCACCATTATATGGCCTGTAATGAAAATTATTCCTATTTCATTTCCCGTCGTCCTTCCAGTGCTTTACAAAGAGTTACCTCGTCGGCATATTCCAGATCGGCGCCCACGGGCAGGCCGTGGGCAATTCTCGTCACCAGCAGGCCCAGAGGCTTAAGCAGGCCGGACAGGTACAGAGCGGTGGCATCGCCTTCCACATTAGGGTTGGTCGCCAGGATAATTTCGCTTACACCCCCGCCTTCCAGTCGCTTTAGCAGTTCCCTGACCCGCAGTTGTTCCGGACCTATTCCTTCCATAGGCGAGATGGCCCCGTGCAGCACATGATAAAGGCCTTTAAAACTCCTGGCCTTTTCCATGGCCACCACGTCCCTGGGTCTTTCCACAACACACAGGACATCACCCCTGCGCCGCTCATCCCGGCAAATGAAACAAGGGTCCTCATCGGTGAAATTACCGCATACCCGGCAGTACCCAACAGTGCGTCTGGCCTCCTCTATAGCCCAGGCCAGACCCGCAGCCGTCCCGGGAGCAGCATTCAATAGATGGAAGGCCAGGCGCTGCGCTGTTTTAGGGCCGATGCCCGGAAGCTTGGAAAGCTCGTCTATCAATCTGGCTACTGGCTTGGCGTAATAATTCATTCTAAAACATACCGGGTATTTTCAGCCCGCCGGTGAGTTTGCCCATTTCCGCAGACACTAATTCCTGTGCCTTTCTCAGCGCTTCGTTTACAGCAGCGGTAATCAAGTCCTGCAGCATTTCCACATCTTCCGGGTCAACCGCCTCGGGCTTTATTTCCACAGATATAACCTCGTTTTTCCCATTGGCTATTACTTTCACTACGCCGCCCCCGGCGCTGCTTTCCACCGTACGGTTGCCCAGTTCCTCCTGCAGCTTAAGCATATCCTGCTGCATCTTCTGGACCTGCTTCATCATTTTATTCATATTGCCGCCCATCATGTAAAAACCCCCTTTAATTTAATTAAAACAGCGTTCCCTGTTCCTCGTCGTCTAAAATAATTTCCTCTCCCCCGAAACGCCTCTTCACCTCAACAACCGC
>CAZJGV010000001.1:23300-51320 GCA_964545615.1 uncultured Pelotomaculum sp. | reverse complement strand
GTTGCCACCCAATGGTATATATAAATAATCCCGTAGGAATCTGGACAATGTCATATGCCAGCGGCGCCAAAAATCGATGATTGAATCTGCTTTATAAGGAGAATTAAAATTTTGGGGAAGTCTGATGTTAAATAAAAGCGCGATCCCCAGGGCCATGTCGGTGTATCCTGAAAAGTCAAAGTACAGCTGAAAGGTATAGCTCAAGGCAGCAGACCAGGCTTCCACCATAGACAGACTATCTGCCGTAAAACCCGGGTCAACCCACCTGCCAAGCGTATCTGCTATTACCACTTTTTTAAAAAGGCCAATCGAAAATAATAAAAGGCCCCGTGAAACATTCTCCCAGTTAAAGATGTTGTTTTTCAATGAGGCAAATTGGGGCATCATTTCTTTGTGATGAATAATAGGCCCTGCAATAAGGTGGGGAAAGAATGTCACAAAAAGCACGTAGTTTATAAAACTGTATTCTTCCGCTTCTCCTCTGTAAGCATCAACAAGATAAGCAATCTGGGTAAAAGTAAAAAAGCTGATACCAAGCGGAAGTACTATCTTTAGTAAATCGATAGGGGTGGGAGACAACAGGTTTATATTGCCAATAAAAAAATTGGCATATTTATAATAGGCAAGAAGGGATAGATTCGCAGCAACACCGAATACCAGAAAACCCTTTCTCCTGGTCCTGCTCAAAGCAGTCCCGACGATATAATTTAAAACTATCGACGCCAGAATAAGCGGTATATTGTAGACACTCCACCAACCGTAAAAAAACAGCGAACACAAGGCCAACCAGCCTTTGGAAAGGCTTATTGAACCATACTTGTTTAAAAGCAAGTACCCAAAGTACGCTGCGGGGAGGAACAAAAAGATAAATTCATAAGAATTAAAAAGCATGAAGAACCTAACCCCTCTTGATCCTAAACGCTATGCAGGTGCGAATGCCGCAACAGCGGCATGTTTGTCTAATTTTCAGTAAGCCTTTTCCCCGTTCTAAACCGGCTGATTATGTCCACAGCGGCGGCAGCCCTGGCTTCCCAGGAGTTCAACCCGGCCACCCGCAGCCGCTCCGCAGCCTTTTCAGGCGAGTCTGCGGCCAGTTCCTCCTCTATCTTCCTTACGAATTGGTCCGGCTCTCCGGCAATTGACACCAGCGGCCGGAAAGGCCTCACTTCAGGGAGATCCGAGGAAACTACCGGCTTGCCGGCGGCCAGATACTCGTAAAGCTTCACCGGATTCACACCCCTGGTGAGTTCGTTGATTTTGAAAGGAATCACAGCAACGTCAAAACAATTCAGATAGGAGGGAAGCTCACTGTAAGCCTTATGGCCGAGCAGGCGGACATTAGGCAGGGTCTTCAGACAGGCGGCATCTGTATCCACAGGGCCGATCAAAACCACCGACCAGTCGGGGTGGGCCAGGGCGGCTGCCATCAGCAGTTCCTGATCAAGCCAGTCGCTGATCGCTCCGATATAACCAACCAGCGGCCGCGGCAGGTCTTTTAGTTCTTCCGGCGCCGCTGTACCGGGCTGCCGGGCGCAGCAGAAATGCGCCACATCCGCTCCGTTAGGAATTATCGCCAGACGCGGCGCCATTTCTTTCTTGCTTCTATAAAGCTCACCGGCGCTGGACAGGGATGCGGCGGCACGGTCAAACAGCTCCGCTTCCATCCGGGCTACTGTTTTTTTGTTGATCAGTCCGGGAAAGGCGGTATGCTCATCGGCGCAGTCATAAACAAGGACTGCCCTGGCGGGAAGGATTAAGTCGACCGTGTTGGGCAGGTAGGTCCAAACGATGGTTGGGTTGAATTCCAGCTGGCGGCAGGATCTTTTCAGGCCTGCGGAGATGATGCGCTGATTGATGCGGTTGACAGTCCTGTACATGCTGCCAAAAGGTAATATGACAGGCGGTTTATAAATATGAATGTTTTTACCGGCCGGACTCAGGCAATCCCTGGCCTGTCCCCGCAGGGCCGGGTTTTTAAGGGGGGAGAGGTAGGTGATAGGCGGGTTGACATAAATGATCCGGTTGCCTTTTCTGGCAAAGATAGACATGAATTGCTGGGCGCGGGCCCACATCCCTTCCCAGTTGGCCGCGGCCAGGCAGAGGATGTTTTCTCCTTTGAACACTGTTATTGCCCCGCCACCCTTCTATACAACTCTTCGGTACGGCGGGCCATAACCGTGGAAGTAAATTTTTCCCGCACGATCTGCCCACCCTTTTCAGCCATACTGGAGGCTTCCCCGGGGTGATCCAGCATCCATAAAATATTCCTGGCCAGCGCCGCCGGATTGGCCGGTGGCGCCAGCAGCCCGGTTTCACCGTGCAGTACCACTTCCGGCAGGCCGCCGACTTCGGTAGCCACTACCGGCACACCAAGCGCCATGGCCTCAATAGCGGTTAAGCCGAACCCCTCCCATAAAGAGGAAATGACCAGCAGGTCCAGGTCGGCCATCAGTGAGTACACGTCATCCCTAAAGCCTGTAAAGACCACCTGGTCTTTAATGCCAAAATCAGCGGCCATTTTCTCTAAAACAGGGCGGTAAGGGCCGGCGCCCACTACCAAAAAACGAACCCCGGGACGCTGTTGGAGTATACTGCGGGCAGCCTCCAGAAAATGGCTGTGCCCTTTTACCTCATGCAGACGCGCCACTATACCGACCAGGGGTGTTTCAGGGAGAAATCCCATTGTTTGGCGGACAGCCCCGGGTTCTGATGACGGCCTGATCTCCTCCAGGGAAACACCGTTGTATATTACGGTAACCTCGTTGGCGGGAATCCCACCGTCAATAAGCCGGTCCCTCAGTCCCTGTGAAACAGCTATGAAATGGTCGGTCCAACCTCTGGTCGACCGCTCCGCCCAACTGTTGGTGAAACGGCTTACCACACCGGGGTAGTCCTTCTCCAAAAGGCTGTGCACCGTGGTGATAACTTTCCTTTTTTCAGCCTGGCGGGCAGCCAGCCGACCCAGCAGGTTAGCCCTGACTCCGTGGGTGTGGACCAAATCAAAATTGCCTTCCTGGATCACCCGTGCCAGTTTTCCCACCACTTTAAAGTCAGCTTTGTGGCTCATGGGAATGGACAGGGCGCTGATGCCCGCCCCGGAGGCTATGTCCGCAAAGGGGGCGCTGAATAAGCAGCATACGGTGTAATCGACCAAAAGCAGGTCCGCCGCCCCGGCCAGGTTTAAGATATGTTTTTCCGCTCCGCCGAATTCCCCGCCGCCTATAATGTGAATAACCTTTAAATGTCTCAAGTACAAGCCCCCTTGGCTGTGCTTTTCTCATTTTATCAATTTACTATCTATTCCACAAGAGAATCTCACATCCTGGCAACCAGGGGGCGGCACAGGACCCGCGGCGCGTCAAACGAATCATGGATTTCCGTACTGCTTTGCTTTATAATATAATCATGCCTTTTAAAGGAGGATCCACCGGATGATCTTACAGACCTGGCAGGAAAGTCTGACCGGTCGCATTATCGCTGATTTAGCCCGCTCCTGCCGCCACAGCGCTTTTTGCCGCTGGACTATGGGCGCCGCCCGCTACAGCAGCCAGTCAGCGGTGCGCAACTCACTTTTTGCCAGGATCCTGGGCGGCGCCGCCAGTCTGGCCGCACGGCCCCTGGAACTGGCGGGACAGGCGCTCAGGCGCAGTTTGCCGGGGAGTTTTCTGTTTAATATTAAACCTCTCCCGGCCTTTGGCAACAGCGTTTTTCTTAAAAGCCTGGCCGGGATCCGGGTGGAAACACTGCTCTGGGTGGTTTTTTCTTACGCTGTCGTGGACTACGTGCTGCGCAATACGCCCGGCTTAGATTTCCTGTCCGGCAGCTGGGACGAGCTTCTTTTAATTCTCATTGCCCTGGCCTGGCCGGTTCAGATGGCCCTGCGGGGCAGGCTCACTTACCGGCTTACCCCTCTGGACCTGCCCATCCTGCTTTACCTGGCGGTAGCGTTCTTTCTGTTCTTTGTCCGTTCACCGCAGAACAGCATTGCTGTCGAAGGGCTCAGAGTATATGTTGAATACATGTTATGGTTCTTCGTGGCCACTAACCTCTTGCTAAATAAAAAACAGGCCCGGGCGCTGGTGAACGGGTTGGTTTTACTGAGCACACTGGTGGCGCTGCACGGGGTGTATCAATATATCATCGGGGTACAGATACCTTCCACCTGGCTGGACGCCACCGAAGGCGGCGTCAGGACCAGGGTGTTTTCCATCCTGACCAGCCCCAACGTCCTGGGCAGCTTCCTGGTGCTGGTTATTCCAATTACCGTGAGCCAGATCCTGTCGGCCCAAAGCAGGCTGCCCAGGTATTTTTACTCACTCTGCCTGATTCCTATGGTTTTAAGCCTTATTTTCACTTACTCCAGGGGGGCCTGGCTGGCCATGGCCGGCGCTTTCGTGGTTTACGGCCTGCTTTACAACTGGCGAATTCTATTGGGACTGGCCGCAGTCATTTACAGCGCTCCCAAACTGATACCGGGCATATCCTCCCGCATCGGCTACATGCTTTCCCCGGCTTACCTGCTCAGCAGCGCCAGGGCGGGGCGGGTGGCACGCTGGAATACAGCTATAGACAAGGTACAGACCAACCCCCTGTTTGGTGAAGGGTTTGGCCGTTACGGAGGAGCGGTAGCGGCACGCCATATCCCAAGCAGTAACTACGTTGACAATTTCTATCTGAAGACGGCGGCTGAATCAGGCCTTATTGGCATTGCCGCGCTGGCCGTGCTGCTGGTCAGCGGTGTGCGCTGCATCCTGAACTCTTACAGGCGGCTGACCGACCCGTACTTAAAGAGTCTCGCCGGCGGACTGATAGCCGGACTGATCGGCGTGCTTTTACACAACGGTGTGGAAAACATTTTTGAAGTGCCTATGATGACCTCATATTTCTGGCTTCTTCTCGGTATGACCGCCGTTCTGCCGCACCTGGAGGGGCAGGAGACTCCCCCGCTGGACTAGGAGCAGGACATGAAATGCATCTTATTGGCCTGCGTCTTACGACTTATAGCTTACGACCGATTTAAGAATGAGACAAGGGGACGGTTCTCCTGTCTCATGAGACAGGAGAACCGTCCCCTTGTCTCAAAAGTGCTACGGTGCAGTGTGAAGGGGGATAATGCCTGTGAAGTTTATTAGCTGGGAAATCAGGTTGGGGATTTATCTGGTCTGTTTGTCAGTTTTAATCTACTCGATAAAATACCTCATCATCAGTGACTTTCAAAATACTTATATCTTTGTTTTCAACGCGCTTGGCTTTCTGCCCATCAACGTACTTCTGGTTACCGTTGTCCTCAACAAACTGCTTTCGGTCCGGGCCAGGCGGGACCGGCTGGAAAAGATAAACATGGTCATTGGAATGTTTTTCAGCGAGATGGGGACACATCTTCTTTCCCTTATCGCCAAAAGCGACCCCAATCTGGATGCCTTTAAAAACGAACTTCTGATCAGTGACCGCTGGTCCGTTCAGGACTACACCACGCTAAGAGGCCGGCTTAAGAAATACGTTTATAATATCGAGATTGATCAAAACAGCCTGGCGGAGCTTAAACTCCTTCTGAACGGGAAAAGGGATTTTTTACTCAGACTTTTGGAGAACCCGGCGCTGCTCGAACACGAATCATTTACCGAATCACTCCGCTCAACTCTGCACGTGGTCGATGAACTTGATCACAGAAAAAGCTTCGCGGATCTGCCCGGCAGCGACCTGCGCCACCTGGCTGGTGATATTAACAGAGCATACAAACACCTGGTCTCACAATGGCTGGCCTACATGCAGTACCTGAACAGAAATTACCCCTATTTGTTCTCTTTTGCCATCAGGACCAACCCGTTTGACGAAGCCGCCTCACCGGTAGTGAAGCAATAACTCACAGTTATTTTAGTCATAGGTCGTAAGCTGTAGGCCGTAGGTTTATCCTGCATTCTTCCAGGGTAAACTTTCATGCAAACCTACGTCATAAGACCTATAGCTTGCCTCTTATTTGACTACGCCTTACGACTTAAAGCTTACGGCTTTTTTTGAGACAAGAGTGAGACAAGAGAACCGTCCCCTTGTCTCATTTGTCTTTGTTGAACTGTCTGAGTTCTTTCTTTAAAACTTTACCCGTGGCGTTTTTCGGCAGGGAGGCCAGTTCCATAATATCGCGCGGCAGTTTATACGAGGCCAGGTTAGCCCTTAAAAAAGTCTTCAATTCATTTTTGTCCAGCTTCATGCCTTCTTTTAAAACCACAAAAGCCCGGACGCTCTCACCGCGTTTTTTATCCGGCACCCCGATCACTGCCGCTTCTTTTACGGCAGGGTGCTGGTACAATACTTCTTCCACCTCGCGCGGGTAAACATTCAGACCGCTGACTATAACCATATCCTTTTTACGGTCGACTATGTAAATGTAACCTTCTTCATCTTTATAGGCTAAATCTCCCGTGTAAAGCCACCCTCCCCGCAGGGCCTCGGCTGTTTCTCCGCTTAGTCCGAAATACCCCGACATAACGTTGGCACCCTGAACAACCAGTTCGCCAACCTGCTTTGGTTCGATTTCCCGGCCTTCCTGATCAACTATCCTGACCTGCACACCTGGCAGAGGCAGGCCAACTGAGCCGGGCCTGGTTGCTTCGATGGGGTTGAAACTTACAGCCGGTGAGGCCTCGGAAAGACCGTATCCCTCAATTACTCTCTGTCTGGTTTTAGCAAAGAAACTGTTAATGGTTTCCATAGGCAAAGAAGCGGCGGCTGAGGCGAAGAGCCGCACCCCGGCCAGGTCTTCCGGCCTGGCCAGGGCGGCGTAGTAGCCGTACATGGCCGGCACACCTAAAACGACGGTAACTCCCTGATCCCGGATGGTGGCTATGACATCCTTGGGAGAAAAGGTTTCAACGATGGTCACAGACGCTCCGGCATAAAGCGGTGTCAGCACTGCGCAGGTCCAGGCAAAACTGTGAAACATAGGCAGCACGCACAAAAAGCTATCCCCGCCAATGGTAAAGAGCACTTGTGTGAGCGATTTGACATTGCTGATGAGGTTGTTGTGGGAAAGCATGGCCCCCTTTGGCCGCCCTGTGGTACCGGAAGTGTACAGGATGGCGCAGGTGTCTGATTCCTCAATGGACACTTCGGGCGCAGCGGGATAATTGGCATGGTCCAGTGCTTTTTTGATTTCAGGGATATATAGCTGAACCACCGCCGGGGATTGATCATTACCGGCAGAGAGCAAAAGCTGTTTATCGGTAACAATATGCTTTACTCCGGCGTCTATTAGAATAAAGGATATCTCACGGGGTGTAAGCATGGTGTTCAGCGGCACGACCACACAACCGAGGCTGACAATGGCCATATAGCTGAACACAAACTCCATGGAATTAACAGCAAATAGCGCTACCCGATCCCGCGGCCGTATGCCCACGTCGTACAAATAATCCCGGTATTGACCTGCTTTTCTTTGCAGTTGGCCGTAATTAATTTCAACATTTTTCTGGCGCAGCGCCGGGCTGTTGATTTCCCCCCGGAAAATCAGCTGATGAACGAGCATATCAAACCTCCCCTAAAATTTATTCTTGATAAAAAATTTTGAATAATTAACAATATTTAAACATTAATTTTCGCTCTTAACACATAAAATCCTTCTGCGTTTTCAATCATCCAACCTGAAAGCACATACAAATTTTGCAATAACAGGGAAAGCAAAAAGCAGCCCTCCCCTGTTTTTAGAAAGGAAGGCTGCATTTCTGTTTCTTATTTAAAAAAACTAAGTCGTGCTGCCGGATGAATCCGTTGGTTGGGTTTTACCCGTTGACCCGGTTTCCGGGCCGTTTGTTTTCGAGCCGGTGGGGGACTTACCGGTTGTAGTATCGGTACCGGTTTCGTCGTCAGGTTCTATTGGTGTGATAATTACCGATGCGCCACCGGCGCCGCTAGTGCCGCTTGTGTCACTGTCATCGTTGCCCGCAGTTTGGCCGGGCTTGATGGGGGTTGGCCTGGTACCGCTTTGACCCGGCTGCGTTTTGGACCCCGACTGCTTTTGTTCATCGGTAAGCGTCTCTTCCGTATCCTGCCCGCTGGTTGATGGTTTTGTTGTTTCAGGAACCGCGTACTGGCCGCTTAAGGGTGTGTTAAGAACCAAGTCGGTCACAATTTCCCCGCTGAACAGCTTTGCAACCGTCTGCTTGGCTTCCGTGGGATCGACCCCCCAGTAACTACCACCGTCAATTTCTATTGGACGTCCCGGCAGGGTCTGGGCGACCATATTGTAATTCTCAATGTTTTTCATGGCTGAAGCCATCTTTACCATATCGCTTACGCCCAGGTTAGTCTTAATATACCGGTTGATTTCAGGGATTAACTTGGGCAGCTTGGCAATGGTTGAAGGCTGAAGCATTTCTTTGCCCAGCGCCATTAAAAACTTCTGCTGTTGCTTGGTCCGGTCTATATCCCCCAGTTCGTAGTCCCGGTACCGCACGTACTGGAGCGCTTTATCCCCGTTAAGGCGCTGCACGCCCTTTTTGAGGTTAATTCCTAAATCCTCTTCTTCATCCTCATGATACATATTCTGTTCCACATCCAGGGTTACCCCCCCGAGGGTGTCAACGATATCTTTGAAGCCGCTGAAATTAGCTATAACATAATTCTTGACCTGAACTCCCAGCAGGCTGGACACAACCTTCATGGAAAGTTCCGGACCACCGTAAACGCTGGCGCTGTTGATTTTATCAAACGCGTGCCCCGGGATGAGAACCCTGGTGTCCCGCGGGAGGGAAAGCAGCGACACCTGATCGCTTTTCGGGTCACAACTGGCCAGGATCATGGAGTCGGACCGGGCCATGGTTTCACCCTGCCGGGCGTCGATCCCCAGCAGCAGCACGTTAATACGCTTACCTTCTATGCCTGGAATTGTTATACCTTCCGGCACCAGTTCAGGGTTTTCGGCCATGATTATGCCGCCAGCCACGCAAACCGCCAAAAACAACAGCAAGCCGCAGACTATTAGAGGTGTTTTTCTTTTTAATTTCCGCCTGGTTCTGGTCATTTTTTACTCACCCCGTTTACCAGATATTCACCTTGGTTGATGAATAAGAATAGTTACTGGATCATTGCTCCGCCCCGGTACATAGCCACAACCTCTGATGTCGTCCTTATGCCGCGCCCGTCTTCGCGCGGAATAAGCAGCAGGTGATTTACCGGCACCGAACTCCCCGCGCTGATGTCTGTGCCGCTGGTAAGATCGGGAATACCATTGCCGACAGGGTCAACCACCAGCGCCTGGCCTCTTCTGACGATAAGTTCCGTCCCGGCCTGGCCTTTCAGAACCTGGCCCTTTTCTAATTCAACAACCTTCCACTGGACATACTGATCAACGTAACTCTGAGTAACTAAAGGGTCACCGCTCCCGCCCGGTTCACTTTCTGTTCCGGCAAAAGCAGCGTACACCAGAAACAGCGCCGTGACAAGGATTGTAAAAATAACAGCTGCTTTAACTCTGTTAAAACTCACGATAACTCCTCCCAGCTAAAGAATTCGACACAGGGCGCCTTATTTCCTGCTCCACGGATGGGAAGTGGGACATGGGACGTGAGACGCGGGATTTAAGCATTCCTCTTGAGCTTTTTAAATCATAATGCATCTTTAATATTAGACGCTAAAAACCCTTTAAAAGTTCAGCCACCAGGGAAGCGTTCTTTAAAGCCTCTAAGCGTAAAGGAGCGACCTGCCGTTTCAGGGCTGAGCTGATTTGCTCCCGGTGTTCAAGAACGTTTTTTATACCTGAAGACAATTTGTCATAATCCAGCTTTTCTGCGCTGAAACCAGGGGGCAGGCCTACTGACTGCAAAAAGCGGTTTACCTTGGGGTCATAAGGGATACTCACCACGGGCACCCCGAAAATCGCGCTGAAGATAAGGAAGTGCAGCCTCATCCCGATAGCCAGGTCCAGATTGGCCGTTACCGACAATAAACTCATATAATCGGTATGATCTTCCAGGAGAAAAGCCTTTTCCTTCATCAGAGTGATAACCTCCCTGCAGGCTGTCAGGTCACCGGGACAGTGCATGGGTACCAGCAGCGCCTGCCAGCCGTCCGCCACCAGGTCATCGGCCGCCCTGGCTATCACTTTTTTATAAGAGCCGTCGCCTTTCCAGCGCCTCACAGAAATGCCTGCCAGCAACTGGTTGTCTATACCCAGCGAGGCCAGGATATCCCGCCCGGTTTCTCTTTTTACAAGTGACGGTTCCAGACCCAGCACCGGGTCGGCGGTAACTTCCAGGCGCGGGCGGGTGACGCCCAGGTTCACAAGTTCTTCTTTTGAATCCGCGTCTCTCACTGTAACCGAATTGACGCGGTTCACTACCAGCCTGACCAGCGTCCTGCCCATGGCCGTATTGATTGGACCGATACCCTGGGCGTAAAAGAAAACAGGTTTGCCCAGCAGCCTGGCCATGGCGGCAATACCCAGATAATAAATGATGCTTTTAGGCCCGGTGATGTCTTGTAAGAGTCCGCCGCCGCCGCTGATTAAAAGATCCGATGTTTTAAGGGCCTGATATACCAGCTTCGGATTTTCCCTGGCTATTGCGAGAACACCAAATTCCCGGGCTGTATAGTCCGGGTCTTTAGAAAGGACAATAACTTCCAGGCCGGGAACCTCCTCCCGCAGCGCCAGGAGCATAGCATGGAGAATGGCCTCATCACCGCTGTTACGAAACCCGTAGTAACCTGAGATTACCACCTTAGACATAATCATTCTCCCGAAAAAAACTTCTTCAATTTATATTCCTTAATCACCGCCCAGGCGAATAACGGCAGCACCAACTGACGGCGCCAGCGGGAGGGTTCTCTTAGAAGCCGGTATAACCATTCCAGGCGCAGGCGGCGAATCCAGCGGGGAGCGCGCCTTACCCGCCCGGCCAGTACGTCCAGACTGCCGCCGACACCTATGGCCACAGTGGCGCCGGATTTTTCAAGATACCTGTCGATCCAGATTTCCTGCTTGGGCGCTCCCAAAGCCGCGAAAAGAAGGTCTGGCCTGGTTTTGCTGATCTCTTCAGCAACCTTGTAATCTTCTTCCTCTTGAAAATAACCGTGCCGGCAGCCCGCTACCTGAAGGCCGGGGTAAAGCCGGCCCAGTCTTTCAGCCGCTTCATCAGCCACACCGGGCGCCGCGCCCAGGAGATAAACACGCCAGCCCTCAGCCGCGGCCTTTTCCACCAGCCGCATCATCAGGTCAATCCCTGTCACCCGCTCAGGCACAGGTCCGCCGGCTATCCTGCAGGCCCATACTATGCCTACACCGTCCGGTGTCACCAAATCGGCGCGCTTAACAAGATCCAGCAATTCCCCGGCAGACTGAGCCCGGTAGAGGAATTCCGGGTTTAGCGTCATAACGCGGCGCTGCTGCCCGGTTCCTATAAAACCGGCCACCCGCTCCACTGTTTCTTTTATACCCAAAGCGTCGATACCCGCGCCAAGGAGAGACACTCTCATCTATAAAATTTCTCCTTGTTTGCCTTTACTGCCAGGGTTCCCTGTACTTCGACTATTCTACCACGTTTCCCGGCATTTCTCCACAAAAGCTATAGGAAAGCCCCGTCTTGAAAAACGGGACTAAAAAAGCTGCTTCAAATTACCCGGCTTTTACGCCCCGGCTGGTCGAGGCGCCCCCGCCGGAGGCCCTTCGCCGCCCCGAACGGGCGGCCCGCCCGGTGTTGGCCCGCCAGGGGGCATCATGTGAGCGTAGCGTTTGTATTCCAAATCCCTCTGCCTTTCAACCCGTTTCTTGCTCAGCAAGAAAACAAAAGGAATGGATACAGCCACAATAATAGTGCTAACCACAAAAGCGTCGGCAATGCCCGAGATAAAAGCCTCCCGCATCACCAGGGAGTACAGGATGCCGCTTGCGCCCTGCGCGCCGTAGCCCGCCTGCGAGAGCAGACCTTGAAGCTGCGACAGGGTACTCACCGCGGCCGGAGAACTATAGTTCAGCGTATCGGCCAGCCAGGCGGCGTGGTATTCCTGCCGCTGCAGCATCACGTATGTGAGGTAGGCAATACCCAGGGAGGCCGAGATCTGCCTGACCAGGTTGGCCAGAGCGGAGGCCCGCCCAATCAAAAAGTGGGGGATGGTGTTCATACCGGCCGTGGTCAGGGGCATCATGCACAGTCCCAGGCCGAGTGACCTTTCCACCAGGAGCCACTGCAGCTCCCTGTAGCTGATGTCATAGTTGATGTTATGCAGTTGAAAGGTGGTAATGGCCGTAACAGTGAGTCCCACCAGACACAGGGGCAGGGCGCCGATCTTGTCAAACAGCTTGCCGCTGATGGGCATCATCACCCCTGAGGCCATAGCCGCCGGCGCCATCATCAGGCCTGTCTGCATCGGGGTCAGGCCCTGGGCGTTCTGGACAAAAAGAGGTATCAGGAAAATAGCTGAAAACAGGCCGACAGTGGCTATGCTCAGACAAACCAGGCTGGCGGCGAAGGTCTTGTTGCTTAAGAGGCGGATATCCAGCATAGGCTGATCGGTAATCAATTCCCAGATCACAAACAAGGTCAGGGTAAATCCCGCCGAGATGAAAAGGTTCACAATATATAACGAAGTCCAGCCTTTGTCCTGCCCTTCGCTGAGCGCCAGGAGCAGGGCGAAACATCCCAGGGCGCTTAACACTATACCGGGAATATCCGCTTTTAACCCGGATTTTTTCGGCGTCTCCTCCAGGACGGCCATAGAAAGGAAAACAGCCGCAATGCCGATGGGGATGTTGATGGTGAAGATCCACTGCCAGCTGAAGTTGTCGACCAGATACCCGCCCAGGGTCGGGCCGATGGAAGGAGCGACCATCGCCGCTATGCCCCAGATCCCCAGGGCCATGCCGATTTTGTCTCTGGGCACGATGTAGTAAATCATGGCCATGCTCACCGGCATCATCATCCCGCCGCCAATGGCCTGAATCACCCTGGCCACCACCAGCGAGTCGTTGCTCCAGGCCAGGCTGCACAAAGCTGAGCCTGCGGTGAAGGCGGCCAGAGATAAAATGTACAAGGTCTTGCAGCCGTACCGGTCGCTGAGGTAGCCTGTAACTGGCACCACCACGCCTGAAGCAAGCAGGTAACCGGTCATTACCCACTGGATCTGGTCGGCGGTGGAGTTAAATATCGCCATCATCCTGGGCAGCGCCACGTTTACAATGCTGCCGTCCAGGATGGCCATGAACGCTCCGGCGATCAGGGTCATCAGTGCGGCCATGGGTATTTTGCCGTCGGAAGACTGCGCGCCTGGACTCCGCCGCCCGGCGTCTTCCGGCGGCGTGTTACTGGTTGGCTTAGGCACAGCCGCTCCCCCTACTTAATATATATGCGTACAATGGCGTTCATACCCGGCAGAAGGTGTTGACCCTGGTAGCTCTTGATCCCGATTTTAACAGGTATACGCTGAATAACCTTGGTGAAGTTGCCGCCTGTGTTTTGTGATGGCAAAAGGGAAAAGGTGGAGACAGTAGCTTCCCCGATAGAAATAACCTGCCCGCTGAACTTCACCCCGGGGATGCTGTCAATGGAGAAATCCACATTCTGGCCGGCCCTTACCTTGTGCAGCTCTGTTTCCTCAATATTCGCTGTGATATAGAGGCTTTTAAGGTCCGCCACCATGACCACCGGCGACCCCGGCGTACCTATCTCCCCGACATTGCCTATTTTTTTGATCACCGTGCCGGCAATAGGTGATTTGATCACCGCCAGATCCAGGTTAAGGCCGCTGGTCAGCTGGTAGTCCACCTGGCGCGCTATGATCGCCCCTTCCTTTACGTCATCCCCTTCGGCCACGTTCATTTCCGAGATCCGGCCTGATATCTGGGGGCTGATTTTAACAATGTTGCCGTCTACCCTGGCGTCTTCCGTGTCCACATAATGACTGCTCTTGTACCAGTAATATAAAGTCACGCCGGTCAGTGAAAATATCATGGCGGCAAGCACCACATATAGAATCGCTTTCTTTTTCATGCCCTATCTCTCCCATCAATGGCAGCGCCTAATTCTGCACTTTAACAATAACACCGTCTTTTAGAGTATCGGCGCCGGTTACCGCCACTTCCTCCCCTTCTCTGAGGCCCGACCTGACAATGACATTTTTGCCGTCCGAATTCCCAGCGGTCACCTCACGCCTGGCGATCCGGCCGTTTTCAATGACGCAGACATAGTCCTTTTCTCCGTCTTTTACCAGGGCTTCCCCGGGGATGATAATACCCTCTTCATCGTTTACGTTTAATAACACTTCGGCGAACATACCCGGCTTGAGAATATGCTGGGAGTTTTTGATCTGAATTTTGACCGGGTAGGCCTTACTGGAAGGATTTGCCGCCAGAGCGATATTGGTGACAGTGGCCGTGAAAAGCTCCTTTTGGACAGAGCCGACCCTTACTTTTAGCTCCTGGCCGACCCTTATGCTGTTAACCTGATCTTCACTGACATTTGCCTGGACTACCACTGTGTCCAGGTTGACCAGAGTGACGGCGGTCTGAGTCGTGCTGGCCATCTCACCAGGGTTTACATTCCTGGCCGTGACAACCCCGCTGATGGGAGCGCTGATGATGGTGTTGGCGTAGTCAGCCTGCGCTTTTTTAAGCTGGGCTTCATACTGGCGGATGGTTTCGGGAATAGTGGCTCCCACCAGTATGTCCAGAGCGTTTTGGGCAGACTCGTAAGACGCCCTGGCCTGCAGGTAGGCTCTTTCAGACTGCTCATACTGCTGCTGGGAAATGACCCTGGATTCCAGCAGCTGCTTGCTTCTCTGGAACTCCGCCTCGGCTGTTTTAAAAGCGGCCCCGGTATTAGCCAGGTTAAATTCCGCCTGGTTTTTCTGGGCGGGTAAATCTGAATTCCTGGCCCTGTCCAACTGCGCCGCGTTAAGGTCTACCAGCGCCGCCAGGTCAGCCGCGTCAAGGCTGAGCAGCAGGCTCCCCTCAGCCACCTCAGAGCCGATGTCCACAGGAATGCTGGCAACTTTTCCGCTTGTCTTCACCACCACATTGGCCGAACTGAGTGCCTCAAGCTTACCGGTGACCACAGTTCCGCCGGCGAGCTTGCCGCTCTGGGCTACAGCCGTGCTTATGACCACGGTATCGCCATCTTTTGCCTTGCCGGCCCTGGAACCACATCCGGCCACCAAAAAGACTGAACTAAAAAGTATTACTGCCGCCACCGGTATAAGCCGTTTTATCAAGTTGTATGCATCCCCCTTTTTACCGCCGTCAATCAACTGGTTGATTTATACCGTTTATACCATTCTAAAATAATTTTTATATCTCACACTTTTAGGGTCTGTCCGCCCCACAAAATTTTTATCTTTCGACGTATCTATATGTAGATGCAAATCCAGGCGCACAATAGGCGCGATCAATCCGGTCACAGCAAAAAATTATCCCTTTTTTTCATCCGATTTGATCATCGACAGAATTTTATCGTATATATCAATTAGTTTTTGTATGTCTTCTTCGGGCAGTTTGCTGAAATATTTTTCGGCCACTTTCTTCCTGCCCTCCATGCAGCTTCTCATGGTTTCCTTGCCCTTCTCAGTCGCCTCCAGCCAGACCAGCCGCCGGTCCTTCTCGTCACGGCTCCTGACCACCAGGCCGGACTTTACCAGCCGGTCAACCAGGGCGGTAATGGCGCTGAGGGAAACCCCCAGTTTTTCAGCTACCTCGGAGACTGTCAGGCGCCCCCTGACGCAGATCTGCCTTAACACAAAAAACTGGCTGCCGGTAATACCCGGTACATTTTGTCCGTCCAGTTCAACATGCAGTTTCCGGGCAATTTCCATTATTATTTCTCCAAAGCGGAAAAAGTTTTTGTGATTGTCTATGCCTGTCATGTCACGCCTCCAGAGTTATTCTTAAACCAGTAAATGCTTAACTGGATAAAGTATATGTTTTACCAGATCCGTTGTCAAGGTTTGTCTGTTGATAAAGTTTATGGCTTTTCAGGGGCTTTAAAACACCTGCAGACTGTGTGCGGTTTGAAATGAAAACAGCAGGAATTTACCTATGAATAAATAGAATATGCAATCGAAGGGTCGCGGTTTTTGCGGCAGGTATATCTTATTGTTTTAGAGCGACTTTAAAAATCCGTGTAAATAAACCTGGATTCCTGGCCTGTGCCGAACAGTACCGTTAATATAATCACAACAATCAAAAAAAGCGCCTTGAAAATGTTAAAAAAAACTGTCCTGGCCACTTCTAACACCACTCTTCCAAAATTTAGTCATGGGACGTAGGTCGTGAGACGTGAGAAGATGTAGGTGCGACCTCAGTCGGCTAAAGTCAGGGGACACACCTCAATTTTTAGCCTTCCTTTACTGACGAGGAATGTCCCCACTGGATTTTTCAGACAAATCATTAGCAGCAGGGCTGTCTAACGGGTTAAGGGCTGAAAAGCTTGCCTATGATTTGAAACGAATTGCCAATGTCTGTGGCGAAAAAAACCCAGCCCAGACAGACAAAATGGAAAGTTGCCACAGTAGACAGTGCTTTTGTGAGCGGCGCCGGTATTCTTTCAATATAACTGATCAGCCCGGCCCCTTTTTTCCTGTACACCCTGTAAAAACACATGCCCGCCCCGTGGTAGACGCCCCAGATGACAAAGTTCCAGGCGGCGCCGTGCCAGAGTCCGCACAGAGCCATCGCGACCATAAGGTTTCTCAGGGTAAAAAGCAGCGTCCCCCTGTTCCCGCCCAGCGGAATGTAAAGATAGTCCTTGATCCAGCTGCTCAGTGACATATGCCAGCTGTTCCAGAAGGCGGAGATATTCTGGGTCAGATAGGGACGGTTGAAGTTCTCCGGCACCTCTATCCCTAAAAGTTTGGCGCTGCCGATGGCAATATCCGAGTAGCCGGCGAAATCAAAAAATATTTTTATCGCAAAAGCGTAAACCGCCACCCATAAATCTGTCGCACTAGCATTTAGCGGACTGGTCAGCGGGCCGGTAAAGTGCGCCATGCTGTCGGCTATAATCACTTTTTTGCCAAGGCCGAGGAGGATGCGGTATAAACCGTCGCTAAGGTATTCAGGTCTAAAAACGGCCGGGACGCGCAGTTGATCTAAAAAAGGCTGAAACCTTTTAATAGGGCCGGCCACCAGGGTGGGGAAGAAGAGTCCGAAGGCGGCGTACTCTATTAAACTGGCCCTGGGCAGGGCGCCTTTGTAAGTTTCAGCCAGGTAGTGCACGAATTCGAATATGAAAAACGATAGACCCAGCGGAATAACCAGATCCGGCAGCTGACAGGCCGGGCCGCTGTTAAAATACCCTGAAATATCGTTATAAGTTGAGACAAAAAGTTTAAGATATTTATAGTAAGCCAGCACACCCAGGCAGACGGCCAGGGATACAATGAGAATCACGCGAGCGCTGAATAAATCTTTCAGACCAGGCAGCGGCTCCCCGGAATTCAGCCTGCTCATGGCAGCGCCGAAACCATAAGTCGCCAGGATCAGGGCTACAATAAGCAGGGTGTGTATCGGAAAATAATATGTGTAAAAAACCAGGCCCGCCGCCAGCAGCGCCGCAGTGCGGCCCTTGGCGGGAACAATCCAGTACAAAATGGTAAATACCGCTAAGAAAGCTCCGTACATCCAGGTGTTAAATATCATCCGCCCGGCCTCCTTGAATCAAAGGCCGCAAATCCCGGCTTAAAAGCCCGGCCAAGGCCGTGTTTCCGGCGTCAAGCATGTGCATGGAATCATGGAACAGTTCCGGTGGAACCGACTCCTGGTAATCTAAAAAAGTAATATCACTTTGCTGAGCCACCTGCCCGATAAGACCAGTATTGACCCTGTAGGAATCATAATTGATTAACTGGTATTTCCTCAGCAAGTCGTGGTTAACCGGGCTCATAAAAATTACCGCCGGTATTTTATTCTCTTTAAGATACCGGCATAGCTCCCGGTAGTATTTAAAGTTCTCATTCTTGTCATTGACGTTGAAGACTTTTGCCAGATGCTCCAGGTCCCCTTTGCTCCAGGGAAAGCTGTACCAGACCTTGTACTTATTCTCCGGCTTGTCCTTCTCGGAAAGAGGCTCCTCCTCATCCGGCTCCTCCTCACCCGGCTCCTCCAGCTGTTTCTGCGCCGGTGTTACCCCTTTAAGAGTGAGGTCAAAATATTCCCTGGCCATGACCGCAGGCTGGCCGCCGAATAAATACCTGTTCAGTTCCTGCCTGAACCGGTATACATACCAGTAAGAGGCGATCTTATCCTGAAAAAACTTTTCAGTTTCCGTATCCCCGCCGGACTCCTCCGGCCCGTCCTGGACTTTTTGTTCGGCCTGCTTTACGGTGGGTACTTTAAGCTCTTTCTTCTCTTCTTCCGTCAAAAAGGGCGCCCACACCTTAAAATAAAGAAGTGGTGTCTTAGACATTTCGTCTGAAAAAAAGGGGTAAGAGCTATTGACAATAATCAACTGCACTGCTTCGGCTTCGTGCAGTTTTTTTACGGTCATGAACAGGTCGGCGGGGCGCCCGCCGGGCAACCCTAGATTAAACACCCTGGCCCCGGGCAGGTAACTACCGCGCAAATCGTCCTGCAGGTGGGCGGTGATGGTCTGGTTCCTCTCCGGCACACCCGCCCCCTGGACCACTGAGTCGCCGATCACAGCGATTTTATACCCCTTTTGCCCGGCTATATACTCCACATACAGATCGAGGACTTCACTCTTCACATGCGCGCCGTTCTCAAACCGGAAATTGTTGTCAAACCCCATCTGGTGGTAAACGTACCAACCGGCTAATAAGTTGGATATGAAAAAAAAGAGCGCCAGGGAAACTAAAAAAGCAATTCCCCCCACAGTCTGCTGCCGCATTTCCTATCCCCCGAAATAAGAACAATATGTTCAAATTGTTTTCTTTCGACAAACGCAGGGCATAACCTTTTTTAAAATTTCTGGTAAAAAGAATTGATCATTAACCTACTATCTTGACATACTCCCCGTGTATGTTAAGATCAGGGAAAAGATTGGTGCTATGAGGGACATCCGATGAAGTCAATTGATTTATTCAGCCACAACATTTCCAAAATAGAATACGACAGGGGCTTCACCGGACCCGTTTTAAAAGCGGTACAGGATTACCTGTCCCGGCAGGACGACATCGTGGCACTCTATCTGTTCGGCTCTTTTGGCACAGAGTTTCAGAATAATTTCAGTGATCTTGACCTCGGCGTAGTTTATTATCCCGGCAAATTGCCCGATCTCAAACGGGAATTATCCATTGAAGCAGATCTCTCCCTGCTTTTAGGCATTGAAAGGATCGACCTGGTTAATCTGAACCGGGCGCCAACTCAACTCCGTTTTAAGGCTGTTGCAAAGGGAATCCTTCTTTTTGAAGCTGATGCGAATACCCTGGCCGGCTTCCTGGAAGATACCTACCGTAAATATGGAGACTACCAGGTGGACCTGGAAACATATTACCGGGAATACCGCAAAGCCCTTCGGGAGGTTTACCTGAATGGTTGAACTTGATGTATTGATGTCAAAAATTGGCTATATTGAAAAAAATCTAGCCCACCTGGAATCACTTCGCGCAATACCTGAAAAAGACTTGCTGGAAAGCCCTTTCTTAACCGGAGCGGCAAAGCATTACCTGCAGACATGCATTGAAACAAAGGGAGTGCCGGCTATGGGTAAAGTAATTGGTAATATCATGGTGCAAAAGCGCGGTGTTGTCAGCCTGGGACTGTTAAAGGAACATATGCCGTTAAATGATGGCGATATATTTCAAGTACAAGTAGAAAGTGATAAAGTAATTCTTATACCCATGAAACTTATCCCGGCAGATCAGGCCTGGTACTGGACTAAGGAGTGGCAGGAAGGCGAAAAAGAGGCTGAAGCAGATATATCTGCGGGAAGGGTAAAATCGTTTGATAACATGGAAGACCTTTTGGAGGACCTGGACAAATGAGATATCAGAGGTCTGAGCGATTCAAGCGGATGTACAAGAAGTTCTAAAAAAGCCGTAACGCCAATAGCTACAAGACCGGGTATAACCTACCCGGTCTTGTAGCTATTTACAATAACTCATCAGGATCAATATTTTCACTTTTTATCTAAAACATAGGCCTGCTGGTCGCCGGGCTCCCAGTACACTTCAAATCCCAAGGCTTTGGCCGTCCAGCTCAGGGGAAGCATGGTCCGACCCGGAGCAACGATTTCAGGCGCAACATCCATTAGTGTCGGTGAATTATCAACATACATTAATTTCTCGCCGATTTTTAGCTTAACAACTCTGCCGTCTTCTCTTATCTCAACGCTCTGATCGCCCGGCGACCAGATAATATTGTTTTCACTTACACCTGCAATCTGGGCAAAATACCGCAAAGGCAGGTATAACCTGTCATCTTTTATATACGGTGCGACATCCATGGTCTTCTTTGCCCCGTCTAACCAGAACTCAGTCTGGCCAACTGTGAACACCGCAACCGGAGGAATGATTTTAGCTGCGGTCAGCTCACCGGCCAGGCCGGCTGTGCCGCTTGCTTTAATCTGCAGTTCACCGGTTGTTCCCGGTTTCACAGCTACCTCCAGATCATTTAAGGTCAAAGAAGCGGCTACTTTAGACTTGCCCGTGAATTTAAACTCCGCCGTCCTGCCGTCATCGGAGGAATAAACGCTGCCGCTGATTTCCAGGTTGTTGTCGCTGTCCTCGCCGAGTTTTAACCACTTCGCCCCTTCCGGCAGCCGCAGCTTTAAGGTCTGACCATTGCCGATACGGCCGGCGGCGGCCTCGGTGATTACGATTGAACCTATTTTTTGCCCCGGCACACCGGCGTATATTTCAGGAGTATCCCGGCATTCTATGGTGTTATAGATATTGTTTTCGCCGGCAAGCCCAGAACCGGTTGGGGCGTTGATCTGCAGCGAAACATTGCCGTTGTAGCCGCTTGGCACAAACACCCGCTCCACGTAAATGTAGAAATAACAGTTCTGGAAGGGAACAGGATCACCAACTATTCTCATCAGCACTTCCCTGTCGTTAAGCCTGGTAAGGCTCAGCACCGGCACAGAATCTTTGTATAAGCCGTTTTCATTGCCGGCATAGGTACGGGGAACCAAAATATAGTTTGACGTGCCATACCTGGCATAATTGTCCTCAAAGGCGGTGGTATTCCAATGGTCCGTGGTCTGATGCGACGCGGCGGCGGCTGCTTTGTCCGAACGCAGGGCCGCTGTCGTCCAGATAAATCCTTCAGGCAAGCTGAAGATAACAGTATCGTTCTTTTGCAGCATCCCCCCGGTAAACTGCGCGAAAATTTCACCCAGCTCGTTTACTTCATTGTCGCCTACAACAGGTGTTCTCAGTGGTTCATAGGTTGCCGCGGCTGCTTTTGTGACCCAAAAAGGCATTAGTGTTAATAAAAAAAGAATTGAAAAAACAGCTAAAACATTTTTATTCTTTTTCATTAATTTCCCCCTCCATATTTATGCTTTGGCAAAACCCGGCAAACACCTCCCTTTAATTCATAAATGTTTAAGTGCTTAAAAGGGGCGCCCCAGGCGCCCCTTTCTTTAACCGTTTTATAAATCAGCTTCAATCTGGTTGCGGTACTAGGAATAGGCCCATGGTTTCTTGAATGCTATGGACAATATCTGGTGCTGGCTTAAAATGTCCAGTATTGACTGCCGGGCAGTCAGTAAATTTGTTTCCGCGGTCAGCACGTCAGTTTTTGTAACCATTCCCACATCATACTTGACCTGGGCAACCCGGAGGTTCTCCTCCGCCAGCTTCAGGCTCACCTGCGCCTCTTCATACTGGTCCTCCAACTGGACCACCTTGTAGTAGATGGACCTGACCAGGAGCCTGGTCTGTTCTTCCGTGCTCGAGGCGGAAAGTATGGCTTTCTCAATATCTATCTCCGCCGTTTTGTATGGCTCGGTACTGCTGGTGCCGGCCAGGTTATAGAGGTTGCGCGCTATTTTGGCCAGGTCGATTTTCTTTTCACTCATCCAGACCGACGGGCTCAAGACAACCGCTTTTTCCACCTCTGTTTCAAGGTTGTCGATCACCAATTTGTCATATACCGGTTGATCCACCAGGATAGGCCTGTCTTCGGGCCATAGACCAACCAGTTGATTAAATTTTTCATAGGTTTCGCTCAGTGATTTCCGGGCCAGTTCCAGGGAGGTTTTCGCGTCCGCCAGCGCAGCCTCGGCCTGGACCAGACTGAGGCTGTCCAGGATCCCCACCCTGTTGCTGACAACAGCCACCTTGTACTTCCAGTCGGCTGTTTTCAACTGGCCCTCCACAACGTTTAACTTTTCCAGACCCAGCAAAATACTATTGTAGTACTGGAGTGTCTGCATGTCCAGACTGTCCTGCCCGGCCTCGTAGCTGCGCTTGTTCATCTGCTGGTTTATGTCCGACTGCACGTAATTGGTAAACGCGCTTTTGGCCTGTGCTGTTGTGGGGCCGGTCGGCGAGAACAGCATTTTTAATTCCGCGCTGTCCTTGACCAGATCTCCCCTTTCGACGTCATATTCGGCGCTCTTCAGTGTCTTGCTCTGGTCCTTGGCCATCTCCAGCGCCTGCTCCAGGGTTAAAGACGGTGTGGCCGGTTCCTTGGCCAGAGCAGGCGATGCCGAGAGAAGCATCGCAACCAAAACGGTCAAAACTAATAAATACCTGCGCACTTTTGTTCACTCCTTGAATGGTGAGTTTTGTTAAGTCAGTTAATTATAAACTAGTTAAAGTATACTTCGCCGGAGTCTCACCGTCAAGATGATTAAACTACTTTATTGCCAAATAATCAATATATTTCTGCTGAATTTTTCCTGAAAAAACATGAACCGGGTTTCCGAAGAAACCCGGTTCAGTTAACGAACTAACTTATTGCACGGTAGTGCTCTGGGTGATGGTCACAGCCTGGGTTGCTGCATCCCACGCCACATCGCAGCCGAGAGCCTGTGCGACCGCGCGCAGCGGCAGCATGGTGCGGCCCGGATCCACGATTTCAGGAGCGGTGTCCATCGGGAAGGCTACGCCGTTGATGGTCATGGTTGTGTTCCCGATAACCAGCTTAACGATGCGGTCGCCTTTAATCAGGATGACGCTCTGGTCAGCCGCGTTCCAGAAAATGTTGGATTCTGAAACACCGGCGGAAAGGGCGGCATAGCGGATCGGCAGCATGGTGCGGTCGTTCTGAATATAAGGAGCCACGTCCGCAGTCATTTCAACGCCGTTTACCATGTACTTCATGTCGCCAATCGTGAACACTGTGTTGTACTTGGTTTCGCCGGGAGCCGGGGTGACAACTTTGGCTACAGCAAACTTGGCCACAGTGTCAGAGTTCTCCCAGTCGTCGTATTCATTGGTTTCAACAACCGCATCGCCCTGCACCTTCAGGGTGATGTCGCCTTCAGCCACAGTCCGGTCAAGCTTCAGGACCACATCGCTGACGGTGACGGTGCTCGGCTCGCTGCTCTCTGATTCGATGTCAAATTCAACCTGGTTGTCGCCACCTGCGCGCTTGATGTTGCCTATTCTCAGGTCGCCGCTGGTGACTTCAACTTTCGGGGTCTTGGTGAAAATGACCCCGCCGGGCAGGTCAAGGGTTACAGTCTTCCCGTCTTTGTCGAAAGCTTCCGCTTCGGTTTCAGTGATAGTGAAGCTGCCGCCGGTCTGACCGCTGAGGCCGATGATAACGTTGGGAACGCTAACGGCCGCGCCGGTAACCGGTGCAATAACCTTCGCCACCACGACTTCGCCGGAAACACCGGCCGAGCCGCCCACGGTTATGACCAGATCGCCTTCAAAGCCGGCCTCAATGGCCACTTCAACGTCTTCCAGGTCGATCGTCGCGGCGTCATCTGATTCGCTGTCAACCGTGAATTTCGCGGTGCGCTCATCAGTGCCGGTAAAGGCGGTAAAGTTTAAATCCAATCCTTCGTCACTATCGAAGTCGTCCAAGTCAGCAGGATCCACAGGATTTGGTTTTGCGGTAGCACCTTCATACACCTGCTGGAATCTCGCGCCGGCAGGCAGGGTCAGGGTAACGGTGCGGCCGTCAACCAGGGTGCCGCCCAGATCTTCTTCAATCACGATGTCGGCAATTTCCTGCTCATCTTTGCCGGCAAAAATAGTCGGAGCGTCTTTGGCTGAAACAGTGGCGCCAAAGTCACCGTAGGTACCTACCACAGCGGAGGTGATATCGGTATCGGTTTCACCGGTAATCTTGACCTTGATGTCTCCGGCCTTGACAACGGACTCATCGCTGACAAAGAATTTGAAGCCGGCGAAATCCCAGGCAGATGCTTCATCAGTTTCTGGTCCGTTGAAATCAATAATCACTTCTTCATCATCAAAATCAAATGTTACAGGAAGGGGGTCAGGATTATTATCGCCCCACAAGAAATTGATTGCAGGTTTTACATTGTCCCACTCATAGCCCGAGGGGAGCTTCAGTTTGAGGGTCTCGCCATCTTCCTTCAAAGAACCGGCGATGGTTTCCTGGATCCGCAGGTCAAAAGTAAACTCGTTGTTGGAAGTGTCGGCGCCGCTGACGGCGAGTTCAACCGAGCCGGAGGTGGAAACAACCGCGTTGGTGACGGTGCCCCTCGGGAAGCCGGTGCTGCTCTGCCCGCTGAAGGTAACCACGTTGTCATCGGTTGTGCCTTCTTCAACGTCCACATTTTTCATGTAGATGTAGAACACGAAGTCGTAATCCAGCTTCTGGTCGGCAAGTGCTTCGATTTGTACTTCGTCATTATCATCCAGAACTTTTACTGTTACTTCATCAGGAAGCAGACCGTTCGGATCGTCAGCTACTTTTGGGGGGACATAGACAGCGTTTGCTGCGTTGGATTTATCGGTTCCTTCATAGAACTGTATTTGTTCGAATGGTTCAGTAGGGTCATCAGGGTCATCAAAAAATCCAAAGTCATAGCCGCCTTTAATCTTGAAGATAACCACGTCGTCTTCATTAATTGATCCGGCGGGCACGGTCACTTTGATTGTGCCCAAGGACTGCCCGTTAGCGTCGGTAACCGTCGGGACGGTCAGGGCCTCGATGTCGCCGGCAGCAAAAGCCGGGGTTGCCAGGGGCACCAGCAATACCATCAGCATTGACATGGTAATTAGAATAGAAAGAACTTTTCTTTTAGTTTTCACAATTTCCCTCCTCGATATTTTTTATGCCCCGTCAGGGGCGTTTCCTGGAATACCTCCGGACATCCGGTTCAGAATCTTTCTTTCATCCCCCCTTAGTTAATCTCTATGAAATTTGCTTCAGACAAGCTGCGAACGGTGTTGCTTTCCGGGTTTCCTGAAAACCGGTGCACAAAGGGATTAAGACATATTCTACATGGGGAGGCAAAATCCTGCCCGCAAGACTGTCTCTTCCTTTGTTGCTACCTGATTAGTTAGACAGCCAGCCGGCCCCAAAAGTTCCATTGCCGGGAAAAAAAATTAATTAATTTGAAGAATTGAATATTATTAAACAGCCCTGCCGCCAATAAGGCGCCGGCTTAGGGGATGAAAACCGCTTGTTCAATTTCAATCGAAGGTTAGACTTCCTATTAAATAGCAGTGCCCCTGATGTCAAATACTTCTGCCTGATTGCACCGGGTGATGGCGTATGATATTATCATTTAAGGTAAATTTACAGGTTCATCCCCTGTAAACATGCACAGATAGTTTAATGTAGTTTTTAATGCAGATAAAAAATGTCACAAGGGGCCCCTCCGGTCGGAACTTTTCCCGGCCGGCCTGTGTCTAACAGGGTAAACGGGGGCTTCCCGGCTGTCAGGAGTGGCTTCCGTGATTGATACCAGTCTGCTGGTTAAAAAGGCGCAGAATAACGATACCGCAGCCTTTGAAGAGCTGGTGCGCATTTATCAGAATAAGGTTTTTTCTCTCTGTGTCCACCTGGCGGGCAACCATGCGGACGCCCAGGATCTGGCTCAGGAAGCGCTGTTGAGGGCCTACAGGGCTATCGGCAGCTTTCGCAGCGAGTCTGACTTCGGCACCTGGCTGCACCGCATAACCGTTAATGTGTGGCTGAACTTCAGGCGCAAAAACAGCGGTCGACATGTCGTTTCCCTGGATGAACCATACCAGGGAGAAAACGGCAGCGATATCAAGCGCGAGTTGGCGGCGGCGGCAGGAGATCCACTCCAGGAACTGGAGGAGAAAGAGTTCGTCCGGCTGGTACAGGCGGCGCTTGATGACCTGTCCCGGGAACACAGGTCTGTTCTGGTGCTGAGGGAGATCGAGGGATACAGCTATGAGGAAGTGGCGCGGCTGCTCGGTTGTTCTCTGGGGACGGTTAAGTCACGTCTTAACCGGGCGCGCGAGGTGTTGCGGCGCAGAATGACGGAATTGGCGCGGGAAGCCGGTGAAAGCTTTCCCGTAGAACTGGGGAGAAGGTGACGGCGTGTGAAATGCCGCAAAGATGAACTTTTAATATCGGCCCGCCTGAATGGGGACTTTTTAAACGATATAGACGATGATCTGGCTGCTCACCTGGCAGGCTGCGAGGCGTGCGCCCGTGAAATGTCGCTGCAGAACAGGATTTCCCTGGCACTGAAGAAAATAGGTTCAGATGAAATACAGGCGCCTGCCGGTCTCTGCGAAATGGTGATGAGCAATATTCAAACGGAGCGCCGTACTTTCATAAGCCGGCTGCCTCTCACCTGGCGCAAGTCCGTTGCCGCCGCAGCCGCTCTGCTTCTGCTTGCCGGTGGTTCCTTGAGTTTAACATTTAAATTTGTAGACGGCGCCAAAATGCTCGTCTGGGGGCCCGCCCCCCAAACAATGGTTGAACCGGGCGGAACCTCTGACCCTGACAGTAAAGATACTTCTCCCGCTGTGGGCGCCGCCGGGACACAGCCCGGCCAGACAACAGCGCCGGGCGATCCGCTTACAACCAAAGATCAGCCTGCTGACAACAGCTTACCAGTGACACCCGAAAACACAATAGTCCCACCAGAAGTTACTGATGGCCTGACCTCCGCGGAGCAGCCCAGCGGCGGAGGAACTGCGCTGCTGAGCACTAATATGGTCATAACCAGTACGGTTTTGAAGTATGATGTTGATGATTTGTACACAGCCAAGATCAGAGCCGTAGCGCTGGCAGCGGGCGCCGGAGCCGTAACCCAGGCGTTTCCTGAGCAGGACGGCGACAAAAAGATAGTGGTCCTGCGGCTGACCATAGATTCGGTTCACGCACCCGGTCTCATCTCAGACTTCACCTGCCTGGGGATGCTGAAAGACAGAAATGATGAAAGCCGTAATGTTACCTCCCTCTACAATGAGACATTTGTAAAGTATAACGATTTGCAAGCCAGGATTATTAATACTACTGACGCAGAGGAAAAACAGCAACTGGAAACGCAGGCTGCTGCCTATGCCCAGCAGTTGGACACCTGGAAGGCGGAAGCCGGCAAACGGGTTATAATGTTGTGGCTGGAAAGCATGTAGCCTTAATAGGAGAATTTTTTAAATACGACGCCGGGATTATCTCCGGGCGTCGTATTTTTTTATAACATTTTTGCGGGTTGAAGTATCGGAATATTTGCCTCTCCAACCAAAATTTCTATGCTATTATATAATAAAACATGGGCTTATGGAGGTGAATAAGAATAGTACATTGATAATACTTCAGAGAAAGAGGGGTCGAAAGGTATTGAAAACTAAAACAGCGGTTCTTGTTTTAGTGCTGCTGGCCGTATTAATGACAGGCTCGCAAGCCTGGGCTTCTTCCCAGACTTTGTGGAAACTGCCGCAAGATATGGCGGTTGAGGAAGCCGGCTTCAGGCTGGAGGCGCCGGCCAACATAAGCGACCGAGCCATATCAGCGACTGCAGAAGTTGCGAATTACAGTAAAATAGTTGCCGTTGATAGCTTTTTTGTGGTCAGCGCGGTTGATCTGCGCATGGTCAGTCCTGATAAAAACGTTATTAACCATTTAATTAAACCCGTAAGGCTGGTCTTCTCTTTTAATTACCTCGACTATAAAAGGGCCAGCCGCCTGAACACAAACCTGTCCACAGGTCATTTTAGAATCGG
>CAZJGV010000001.1:22223-23290 GCA_964545615.1 uncultured Pelotomaculum sp. | reverse complement strand
AGAATGAAGCGCAAAACAACTAAACACAAATACCATCCCAGGTTTTCTGGAACGGTTCTGATGGCGCCGTCGAGGCCGAGTCCACCCACGGAACAGGTAAATACGCGCTTTTATGGTCCTACGAGGATAGCGTACAGCTAAGCCCAATCGCGGAAGGCATTCGCATCATGATTAATATGATTCCTATTAAGTCTGATGTGCTCCCTTATATCAAGGACGGCCGTACCATGGTCCCGCTGCGGGTTGTTGCCGAAAACATGAAATCGCGGGTGGATTGGAACGACCCGGAGAAACGGATCGATTTGGTGAGAAACGTAGATACAATTCAACTGTGGATCGGCAAGTCAGAAGCATTTTTTAATAATAAATATTATCCTCTTGACGTGCCGCCTGAGATCACAAATGGGCGGACATTTGTTCCCCTGCGCTTCGTGGCTGAAATGCTCGGGGCAAAAGTATCCTGGGACGGTGTAACCCGGACAGTAAAACTGATCAATTACTCTATATAAAAAATCCGTGAACGGCGCCTGTTGAAATATCTACAGGCGCCGTTTTTCAGGTTCCGGCTTTATCTTGCTATTCCCCAGCATAGTCCGCGCAGACAGTTATCAACCTTTCCAGCAGAACAGCCAGCTCACCGGCGGTAACCGGATCACCCGCCGCAAAAAGGCCATTGGAACGGCCGTGAAATATACCGGCGGCGGTGGTTTCGGCAACTGCCCCCGCCGCCCAGGCGGGAATGCCGGCACTGTCCGCATAGCTTACAGCTGCGCTTTTTTCTGTCACTATATCCAGATCGCGCAGGGTAGCCGCAATGATAACCGCGATTTCCGCACGGCTCAGGACTTTCAGCGGCAAGAAATACCCCTCTGGCTCGCCTTTCATTATACCCCGCACGTAGGCTTCAAACACGGCGGGCCGGGCTATGGCCTTGATCTCCTCCTCGTCGAAAAAAGGAAGGCTAGCAGCGCCGGCAGTTGACCAGTTAAGCAGGCGATCCAAAATCAACGCGGTTTCCGCCCTTGAAACAAACAAACCGGCCGGCTCGGCTGCGCCATTGCTTAATA
>CAZJGV010000001.1:17789-22213 GCA_964545615.1 uncultured Pelotomaculum sp. | reverse complement strand
GGATCGGAGCGAACCTCTGCAAGCGTTTCAAAAACAACCCTGGAAACAGACAAGCCAGGCCCTTTAAAAATAAATTGTTTTCCGTTAACACCACCGGTTTGACTGTCCACCGCCACAAGGGTGAATTTTTTTGTTTCTCCCTCGCCAAGCGGCAACATCAGATTAATTCTTCCCGACCCATCCAATGATACCGCCTGCCTGGAATTGCCTTCCCATATGCTAACTGTTGCATCAGTTCCAACATTGCCGTTTATCCAAATATAGCCCGGCAGATTAAGCGCTGAAATAATCAATGGCAATGGCTTTGTAATAGAAGCAGCGTATATTGAAAACGGTATGTTGCCGGCTTGCCAGGGACTGGTGGCATACTCTAAATTCACCAGTTCACCTGGTTTTAAATCAACCGGGAGAACCGGGTAACCGTCCTTATAAAAAACGGTCCTTTCAGTAATCAGGTATTTCTTGCTATCCCTGGTCATAATTAAACCGGAAGCTTCCTCATATTTATCCAGCACGCTGCGTTCATAAAATGTCTCGGCCAGATCCAGTCTCCACACCTCTTTCCCGGCCGGATCGGTTGCAACTCTGATCCTGCTCCCGGCTGTGATGGCGTCCGCCGTGCCGCTGACTCCCCAGCGGTAAATAACAGCGTTGGGTGGCAGGGTAAATGAACGGTACTGGTTATTGTCATCCAGAAAATATAACGTCCTGTCTTTTCTGGTAAAATCTATGGCCTTGCCGTAATGAACATTGCTGAAAACAACCAGGCCGATAGCCTCCCCGGTGTCCGGGAGAATCACGGCTGTAACCAGATCTCCGGGCTGTACCTCTTCGATGCTGCATGATTTCTTGTCCCTCTTTACCGGAGCGCCTGACATAAGCCGGAAGGAAGCTCCGTTTTCCAGCCTGATTTCACCTGCGGAGGCGGTGGTCTCTTGAACTGTTCCCAGCGCCACTTGCCTCTTCACGGCCAGATACTGAATCTCGCCGCTGGAAGGCGCCAGGCGCAGTTGCACAGGCATACCCGGCAACACTTCCTCCAACTCTTCCAGCGCCCCGCTGGCAAAGGGCATGTGAATTACAGCGGTATTGACATAGCTGTCCTCAAATGAGTAAGCCGCCTCCGGCGCAATCCTGAAAGAACCCTTGCCCGCCAGGTACAGCATCTTCTGGCCTTCTTCCTGGCGGATATCTGAAACGACCCCTTCACGCTCAATATAAGCGGCGCTTACCTGCCTGATTTTCTGGTCAAGCGGGTTGACCACCGCGCTTACTTCCACTCCGGGAGGTATATTTTCCAGGAGTGTAAAAGTATTGTTCAGGATGATCCCGTCCTGCGCCAGGGTGTAACCGCCCAGTCTGGAAGCCGTGTTTATCTCGGTTAAAAAGTTTCCCTCCATTGTTTTAAGCGCCATGATCCCTGCTGAACGCCATAAACGGGCTGCAAGATAGGTCTGCTTCGGAGTTTGAAAAACCGCCGCGCCGGGAAAAAGGTGGCTGGCGTCAACAGGGACGAGATCATCATCGATCAGGTTCACTGCCGGCAAACCCGATACATTTAAGGAGGCGCCGCTTTCCAGCGCGACCGACTTGCCGTCAACCTTCTCTATCATATCTTCGGCCGGGGGCTGTCCCCAGGCCAGGGCAAAATCCTGCAGCGCTATGGCACTGCCGCTTACAGTATTCCTGCTGATGTTTGAGCCCACAACACGCACTTTGTAATTTCCCGGCACGGGTGACGCCAGGCTGACCTGTTCTACGTTATTGGTCTTATCAGCAGAGTTCTGTCTGAAAAAGTGATTGCCGTAATATACTTTGCCATCGGGCGTCTGGACGATCAGGTCAAGATCGTTCACCAGGGTTTGTGCGCCGCCTGGTTCATCCGCCGGGTCGGTCCAGGCCAGGGTAGCTTTAAAAGGGGCTTTGGAGTCAGTGACCTGGAAAGTGTAAGTTAACTCTGCTCCCTGGGAAACACCGGACCACTCATCGGCCAGGTTGAACGAGCTGTCTTTTAAAGCCATCACCGTTCCAGCCAAGTCAATAATTCCAAAGCTCCCTTTGGCTTGAGCTTCAGCTAACGGACGCGAGCCGTTAATCAGTATGGCCTTAATCAGAGCGGCTGAAGGGACTGACATATTCAAGTGTTTTTTTAAATACTCCCTTAACAGGGCTGCGTCACCGCCCGCAACAGCGGCAGCCATGCTGGTCCCCTGCAGGCGTGTATATTCAGGGTACCCCTGGAGGTTGCCTTCAACCAGGCGGGACCGGGCGGAAATCACCGCTGAAGCGGGAGCTAAAAGTTCGGGCTTAATTCTCCCGTCACCGGCCGGCCCGCGCGATGAAAAGTCCGCCGGTGAGTCGGTATCGTCCGCGGCGGGTAAAAAGGCCGGCCTGGGCAGAACTGAGGCGCCAACGGTCAGCGCGTTCTTACTGTTCGCTTCAGTGGTTATGGTACCTGGCGACGGACCGCTGTTGCCGGCCCCAAAAATCACCAGGAAGTCGGGGTGGTTACGCACAAAATCATCAACCTGGGCAGCCGGCTCAAGATATGTGTCCGGGCCCGCCCCCCAGCCGTCCACATGCACACGGGCGCCCGCGGAATAAGCCGGCCAAAACAGCTCCTCAAGCCGGGCGGGAGGTTCCGGCTCGCCGTCCTTATTAAGAATGGCCTGAAAATAAATACTTGCCCCGGGGGCCACACCACGGAATTTCCCGTTTGACGCCGCTCCGGTTCCGGCAATTGTAGCCGCCATGTGGGTACCGTGCCCGTCCGGGTCATCCGGCACATCCCGCCCCGCCCAGGATTTCAACAAAACCACCTTGGGCATTTTACCAGGTTCACTCTTAAGATCCGGATGAATATCATCCATACTGCCAATATCCAGGCCGCTGTCAGCCACGGCCACAATCTGTCCCGCCCCGGTCAGGCCTTCCGGCACAACAAAACCCGGTACATTTAACGCCGCGGCGCCGGTTATATCCCTGGCCCGGTCATTGAGAAAAGAAACCGGGTATTTATTTAACCATTGCGATGAGCCAGGCCCGGGCGACAAAGAATCAGCACTGCGGCCTAAGAACAAGAAAAACAATAAAAATGCGGCAAGGGCAGCCATAATATTTAGAAAGGCCTTTTTGCCGTAAAGTCTGTTAAAAAAACGCATTGAGAACCCCCATAAAAAACCCCTGGATAAACCGGAGCTATTATCCTGTCAGTTAATACTTTCGACGGCCTTTTGGAATTTCCCTGTTAAATTAGTTAATTTACTTAATAAACTGTTTTTCCATATAAATAGTTAGTCAAGGGGATGGTTCTCTTGTCTCATTTTCCCCAAATGTATTGACATAGTATTTACCGGATTATAAAATACCCGTAGGCGGGTGATCAAGATGCCTTTAATTATCAGTGGCTTTGAATGGGATCCAGGGGACAAAGCAAACGGAAATGTCCAACATATTAAAAGCCATGATGTCGATCCGGTAGAAGTGGAGGAAGTTTTCGAGTTTCTGGAAGAAGCTCTTGTGCGCAAAACACGTCAGGGCTATCAGTTAGCTTACGGACGTACTGCGGCAGGCAGGTATCTTCTAGTAGTCTTTCTGATAAAACACTACCGTACAGTCCGTGTTATCACTGCCAGAGATATGACAAGGGCAGAACGTCGCTTATACAGATTACATATTTATTTATAACGAGGAGGCAGATCAAATGGCTGAAATAAAAGTTTTCCCCGAGTTCGACAGCGAAGAAAGTGCAAGAGAATTTTTTGATACTCATAATACAGTAGAATTTATAGAAGAAACAGAGACGGACCAACTGCTAGTAGATCCCGCCCTTAAGGAAAGGCTGCGTCAGCGGCGGGAACAAAGACAAATGGTTACACTGCGCATCTCGACTCCACATCTGGAAGGAATACGGCGCATTGCCCGGAAAAAAGGTGTGCCCTATCAAACACTGATCCACATTTGGCTTGCGGAGGCTCTTGAACGTGAACACAAAGACGGTTAGGCAACTGCTTGAACAAACCAGGACGGAATGTCACCGGCGTCTCAAATTTATATAAAAAGGCCCGGGTTGCTGTAAAATCCCGGGCCATTTTCCACTTTAACGGTGCTTTTCTTGCTTTTTTACCTGGCTATCTTCTAACACTCTTATTTCTGCTGGCGGCGCTGATTATACTCATATTGTTCAGAGCACGGCCGGTCCCTTTGGCGACGCAGGAAAGCGGGTCTTCCGCTATGTAAACGGGCAGTCCTGTTTCATTGCTGATCAGCCTGTCTATACCCTCCAACAGCGCGCCTCCGCCAGTCATGATGATCCCCTTATTCACAATATCAGCGGCCAGTTCGGGCGAGGTGCGCTCAAGTACTTCCTTCACACCGCTTACAACCAGTTCCAGTGTTTCTCTGATCGCTTCATGGACCTGGCG
>CAZJGV010000001.1:4736-17744 GCA_964545615.1 uncultured Pelotomaculum sp. | reverse complement strand
TATCCCGGCCTCTGATCTCAGTTGTTTTTTCTTCCGCTCCCTGCAGGTGGGCGGTCCCCACCTCTATCTTCAGTTCTTCACCGGTTCTCTCGCCGATAGCCAGGCTGTATTCTCTGCGGATATACCTGACGATGGCCTCGTCAATCTTATCCCCGCCCACCCGCAGGGACTTGCTGCAGACAATGCCTCCCAGCGAGAGCACAGCGATATCCGTGGTTCCCCCACCGATATCCACCACCATGCAGCCGTTTGGCTGGGAGATATCAAGGCCTGCCCCGAGAGCGGCGGCGAGGGGTTCCTCAATCAAGTGCGCTTCTTTGGCGCCGGCCTGGATGGCCGCCTGTCGTACAGCCCTTTCCTCGACGCCGGTAACGCCGGAAGGGATGCAAACCATAATCCTGGGCCGGAAAAAGAACTTTTTCCCCCCGTCAGCCTTACTGATAAAGTAGCGCAGCATCTTTTCCGTTACATCATAGTCCGCGATCACCCCGTCACGCAGAGGACGAATGGCAACGATGTTGCCCGGGGTCCGCCCCAGCATCCTGCGGGCATCGGCGCCCACCGCTATGACCCTGCCGCTCTCTTTATCCATGGCCACAACTGAAGGCTCATGCAGAACGATTCCTTTCCCTTTCACAAAAACCAGCACATTGGCTGTACCCAGATCCACCCCGATATCGCTCCCGGTTAACATTAAGCTTGTCCCCTTTCAAAAAACCCGGCAATGACAGGGCCTGTCCTCTTAGTGTTCTTAGCAGATGGCCCGATCTATCCCAGGATAAAAAGCTGCTTTTTATCAAGCAAAAGTAATATTCTATTTTTTTCGGCAAAATCCTGTTGTCCACCGGCATTTTAAGCCAAATCTTTATATTTCCTCCTGGTGGCTTCTCCGCCCCGCAGATGCCGCTCGGCTTTATTGTACTCAAGAATTGCTTTTATCTCCTGGGCCAGCTGTTTGTTTAAAGAGGGCAGTCGCTCCGTCATATCCTTATGTACAGTGCTTTTGCTGACCTGGTATACCTGGGCGGCCTGTCTAACCGTAGCCCGGGTTTCCAGAATATAGGAACAAATATCCAGTACCCGCTTTTGAATATAATCCTGCATTTTCCTACCTCCCGTTTCAGTCGTCAGACATCGGTCGTCAGACGCCGGAAATAGATTATAGACATCTCACGCCTCAATATGGCGGTGGCTTCCTCTAGATATATATGCGGGGGCAGGGAAGAAATTCGCCAGAGAGCAAAGAAACAACCTAGAATGTATTTCCTTATAGGATTAAAAAGAAATAAAAAAGCCCCCGTCTCACCTAATGTAAAACAAGGGCTTAGAAACTGCTTAACGGTATTGTATTTTATGAAAAAGAGCTGCTTTATTGCTGCGGCAGCAGGGTGATACTTCCTGTTTCAGCGTCCCAGTCAAAATTTACCAGTCCCCTGACATCCCTTATATAAGTTAAAGATACAACGGTAAAATCGCCAATCTTCTTGTTGGGCACCTCAATAAGCGCGTTGTTTATTATTAACAGGCTGTTTGATTTGGAATAAGAAATTTTATAATGACTTGGATCCCTGTTTACCCGCAGAAACTCTATCACATTTCTGTATTCCATATAAAGATTTCCGTCTTCATCCCAGTATGGCCACGTGGTTGGCTCCCCATTAACTTTAATCAGGTTAGGCTGGGTAATAATTACGCTGTTATGATCAGCATCCCAATCAACTTTTGCGCCCAGGGCCTCGCTGACAAACCTTACAGGTACCATTACCCTGCCGCCTATATTCATGGCCGGAATATCAGTGCTCACTACTTTTCCGTTCATGAAAATTTTAATGGCTTCCCCCGAATGCCCGATAACTGTGGTTAAACTCAGAATCAGGATTATTGTTAAAACTGAGAGTGCAACTTTTTTTGTCATGCGACCCACCCCATTATTTTTTTTCTTTTATTTCTACATTAAGGCAGGTTTTCCCTCTAAAAAGCCGCGATAATCTATTTCAATAATGGTAAAAAGAAGCGGCAATTGGTAAAATCTCCTTTTTTACACCTTTGACATTTCAGGTGTGATTGGATAAAATTATAACAAAACTGACTGGTCAGTACAAAAAAAGGGGGCCATATGACTATAATGCCATTTTCCTCCGCTTTCAAGGGCGGAACGGGCGAGAGCAAGCATATACTTAAAACCGCCGCGGGATTGTTCGCAAAAAAAGGATATTCCCAAACCACGGTTGATGAAATAGCACGGGCTTTAGGGGTGGCCAAAGGCACTATCTACTATCACTTTAAGAACAAAGAGGAACTTTATCTGGCTATTATCCAGGAGGGAGCATACCTCCTGGAGGAACAAATGCGGCTGGACATATCCGGCGCTAAAAACCCTGCGGAAAAAATTAAAAAATTAATCAGGGGTATGCTTACCTTCATTGAAGATGAAAAAAACCTGGTTTTTTTGTTTCTTCAAGAGCTTTTCGGCACAGGTATTCAAAGAGAAGTGCTGGCTAAAATGATCTCGGGCAGCCTCGGACTCATCCGCGTGGTAATAGAAGAAGGGGCAGCAGACTGCTCCTTTAAAAAAGTAAACCCGGAAATAACCACCAGTTCGCTGTTCGGCATGATCATCATCTCCGCACTGCATTATATCAGCTATGCCAAAAGCATTCCTCATGAACAGGTCAGTACGTCTATCGAACAGGTTTTTTTTGAAGGAACACTTGAATTGGATACCGGGGAGGTGTTGTAAGATGGATACCGTTACCGCCATAAGAACCAAGAAGGGCCTCACCTTAATTTTATTTATGATTATAATCGCCCTTGGCGTCGTTATATTTTTTTCACTCCATAAGAGCCGGACACTGGTCATCAGAGAACAGGAGGGCTTAATCGCCACCGGCACGGTAGAGGCTAAAAAAGTGACCGCCTCCTTTAAAGTTGCCGGGAAAATTGAGCACCTGCTTGTTGACGAAGGGAGCAGGGTTGAGCAATATCAGGAACTGGCCAGCCTGGAAAGCCGTGAACTGAGCGCCAAATTCAGCCAGGCCAGCGGCGCTTATGACTCCGCCAGGGCTCAGGCCCGCCAGGCCGGAGAATCGGTCCCGTTAACCAGCCAACAAATTGAAGCAGCCATTGAGCAGGCCCGGGCCAAGGTGGCCCAGGCTGAAGTTGGGGTAAAAACCGCACGTGACTTGTACGAAAGAATGGATAACCTTTACCAGAGCTCAGCCACCTCTGAAAAATCTTATAGTGACGCCAAAAACAACTACGAGCTGGCTTTTAATGTTCAGAAGGAAGCGCAGGCCGCACTTGACCAGGCCCTGTCGGCGCGTCTGAAAGTACAGTTAGCCCAGGCCCAGTACGAGGCTGCCACAGGGCAAAGCAACCAGGCCGGCGGAGCGCTGCAGGAGGCCCAGGCCTACCTGGACAACACCCATTTACTGGCGCCCATATCAGGCTACATAACACAGAAAAACCTGGAACAGGGGGAAATGGTCAACGCGGGCACGCCGTTATTTGAAATATCAGACCTGCTCCATACCTATGTGAAGGTGTTTATCAGCGAGAAAAAGATTGGCAGGGTCCAACTGGGGCAGGACGTGGAAATTACCGTGGCTTCATTTCCGGGCAGGGTTTTTCACGGGAAGGTGGTCTGGATCAACAACGCCGGGGAGTTTGCCGTGCACAAGGCGGTAAACGACCAGTATGACCATGATCTACGCAGTTTTGAGGTCAAGATAGATGTGCCCAACGGGGACCTGAGCCTGAAAACCGGGATGACCGCACGGGTAAACATAATTGAATAATTCATTTGCACACTGAAGGAGGGTTCTAACATCACATGACCCCCTTATTAAGGGTTAGAGACTTAACACAAAAAATCGGCCCAAGGAACATCTTGGACGGGCTGTCCTTCGAATTGTTCAGTGGTGAATGTCTCGGCCTGTTCGGAGTCAGGGGAGCGGGTAAAACAACCCTGCTGCATATTCTGGCCGGCATCGACAGGTATAAATCGGGAAGCGTAGAGGTACTGGGCTGTGACGTCAGCAAAAGCGAGGTTTTCAAGAAGCAGCTGGGTCTGGTAACCCAGGAAAGGAGCCTCTTCAGGGATCTGAAGGTGTACGAGAACCTTGAGTTTATTTCCGTGCTTAAGAATGCCGGGAGGGAGAATATCGACGGCCTGGTCAAACGCTTTGAGCTGCGGGGTTGTTTGGGAGAGGCGGTAAGCGCACTGGATGCAGGGATTTACCAGCGCCTGTCACTGGCCTGCGCTCTTTTAAACACGCCCAGGATCTTACTCGCCGATGAGTTGATCAATGACATTGATCTCTATTCCAGGCATCTAATTTTAAAGGAACTGGCCCGTTTTATAACCTCTGGCGGCGCCTGTATCTGGGGTTTCAGCCGCATCGAGTTCTGCGCGGCGACAAGCAGGGTCGGCTGGCTGGAAAATGGTTTGCTTACTTTGTCTTTACCACAAGAGGCACAAGAACTATGGGACAACCGGCTTCGGCTCATTGAGCAGCAAAGCGGTGAAAAAGATGCTTAGACAGTGCCTGGCCATCGCGCGCCGTGAGTTTATTTTCATGTGGCGGCACAAAAGCCTGCGCTATATCCTGCTGGTCGGCCCCCTGCTTGGGCTGCTGGTTTTTTATGCCATATACAGCGTCCAGGTTTTAAAAGACATTCCAACGGCAATTGTGGACTTAGACCACTCCCGCGCCAGCCTGGAGTTGATCAAAAACATTCAGGGCGCCGAAAATTTAAAAGTTACCGCATATCCTGACAGCTATGACCAACTCCAGGAGTTGATTGAAAAAGGTGAAGTGATTACCGGCGTGGTCATACCGGAGAATTACGGGAAAGAGGTGGCCCTCTCCCGCCAGACACGGGTGGAAATGATTGTGGACGGCAGCAATATGGTTTATGCTACCAACGCCACCAGCGCGATATTGTCCGCTACCCGCACTCTAAGCGCCCAGACAGGCGTTAAAACCCTGGTCGCTCGCGGCATCCAGCCTGACCAGGCCAGGGCGGCGTATCAATCTGTTGAATTTAGCGAGGAGGCCTGGTTTAACCCAACGTTAAACTATGCTTATTTTGTTGTCCTGGCTTTGGCCTTAAATGTCTGGCAGCAGTGCTGCACCCTGGCCGCCTGCATGAACATTATCGGTGAAACAGGGAATCGCAGCTGGTATCAGCTAAAATCGCTGGGACTATCCAGACGCAGGCTGTTTTTCAGTAAATCCGCCGCCCAAATCACGACATTTATGCTTATCGCCCTGCCGGTATTCTTCCTGGCCTTTGCGGTGTTCAAGCTGCCCCTGCGCTGTAGTCTTACTGTGTTTCTTTCATTTAACCTGGCCTTTGTCATGGCCTTGCACAGTGTCGGCACGCTGGCGTCCGGCCTGGCCAGGAACACTGTAAACGCCACCAGGTTCGGCATGATCATAGCGCTGCCGTCATTTCTTGTTTCCGGTTATTCCTGGCCGCTGGAAGCGATGCCGTCCTATTTGCGGGTAATAGCCCAAATGCTGCCGCAAACCTGGTACTTTCAGGGCCTAAACTTTTTAATCTTCAAAGATCCCGGCTGGGCCTTTATGTCCCAGTTCTTCCTGGCGTTTTTTGCCATCGCGGCCGTCTGCTACGGGACAGCGGCGGTTATTGTCGCCAGAAAAACATAGACCACCATGCCTTTTTTACCACCCTTCCGAGGTAAAAAATATTAGGTGTACATAAGGATTTTAGAATTAGTTGTCAATGTTTTTACCTGGAGGCATAATAAGTTAAACATGAAAGGTGAGCGGCTTGAAACAGGTATTATATATCTCTTATTATGAAATGGTCCATATTTTTAAAGATAAGATACTCCTCCTGCTTGTATTCTTTGTACCACTGTTTTACGCCTTCCTTTGCAGTACGGTCTATACAGCGGGGATCCTGAACAACATCCCCCTGGCGGTGGTCGACCTGGACGACTCCGGGCTAAGCCGGGAAATAATCAAGTCTTTTGCCAACAGCCCCCGCTTTAAAATAGTCGAAGGAATCAATACCTACCCCTTGCTGGAGTTGGGCATGAAAAAAAGCACCGTCCGGGCCGGGGTAGTGATCCCTGAGAATTTTGAAAAAGAGATTGCCCGGCAGCAGAGCGGCGCTGGAGTCCTGATTGTATACGACGGCTCCAATCTTATCTGGGGCTACAACATTCGCAAATACACCCTGGAGACCATCAACCAGTTCGGCGCCGGACAGACGGCGGCTTATCTGGCCGGGTTGGGCTTAACAAAAAAGGAGATTACAGATCTCCTTGACACAATATCCTCTAATACGGATGTATGGTATAATCCTACTTTCAGCTATGCCAATTATATGCTCTTTGGCTTAATCATGCTTACAATACACCAGATCTGCCTGCTCAGCGCCAGCCTGACAGTCACCAGGGAAAAAGAACAAAACAGCTGGATCCAGTTCCTTTGCTCCCCGTTACCTTCATGGAAAATATTTCTCGGTAAAGCCCTGCCATACTTCGTGACCGGCATTTTTAATTACAGTCTGCTGATTTGGTTTATTAACCGCTTTGCGCATGTGAAAATCGAAGGTTCCGTACCATTAATATTTTTACTGGGCTTGCTTTACACCGTTGTCATTACCAGTGCCGGGTTTTACATTTCGCTTAAAGCGTCAAACTCTCTTGATGCAACCAGGTACATCATGCTGCTGTCTGTCCCATTCCTGATGCTTTCCGGCTATACCTGGCCCCAGACTCATATTCCCGCCTTTATTAATGCTTTGGCCCGTTTGCTCCCTTTCACCTGGATGGCTGAAGGCCTCAGGCAGGTCGCTGTTAAAAGCCTGGGACTACCGCACCTTGCTCCAGTGATCCTGGCCCTCTCACTTATGTCTCTGGCAGCGGTATTACTGGCCTCAAGCTTTGCAAAAAGAAGAAAGCCGCCTCTGGAAGGTAGTTAAAACGATTATTATGCAAACGGGTTTAGCGCCTTTACCCCTTCGTAAAACTGTCCGCTGTTTAAATCTTCTGTTAAAAGCACCGCGCAGCCAAGTTTTTGTGCGCTGCAAATAATAAGGGCATCCCAAAATGACAATTTACTTCGTTGGTGAATATTAATAGCTTCCAGGATGTCATCTATATCCGTTACACACAGCCTCCATTGCGAAAGGTCTGAAATTATTTTCGCAGCTATTTCTGGCTGCATCGGCCTAGCCACCTTTTGTACCACAGTTACATAAAACTCTTGCAATACCTGGGTGCTTAAGCAGCCACGACCGGAAGCCCAAAGGTCGTTAATCAGTTTTTTTGCCCGGTGGTGTTTTTTTCCTGCTGAGGCGTCGTGAGCATAAACGAGAATATTTGTATCGACAAATTGCCACTCAACATTCCCGCTCATGGATATCTCCCCTGGTCCAGTTTATGCTGCCATTTGTTCCAAGGTCGGGAACACTGTCTAGTACAGCGATATGGTGTTCACGCGCTTTCCTGTATGAGTCTTCCTTGCTGACTATATCTTCCAGCGTCTTGACCAAAAGGCCTGAAAGCGAGGTCTGCTTTTCCACAGCAATGTGTTTTACTTTAAGCAAGATGTCCTTAGGCAAGGACAAAGTAATATTTTGATATTCCATTTAAACCACCTCCACGCATATAAGTGTACCACGTAAATACGTGGATTGCAACAAATTATGTTACTTCTTAAAACCCTGTTTTATCTTTTTTATTTCTTTCCCTCTGTTAACTCAGCCCCGCTGTAGTAATGCCCCAGGATCGTGCGGTAATCATAGCCGTGTTCAGCCAGGCCTTTGGCCCCGTATTGGCAGAGACCTACTCCGTGACCATATCCGGTAGTGGTAAAGAACATAAAATCTCCCTCCGTTTTCCAGGTGAAATTGGTGGATCGAAGTCCCAGCAGATCCCTGACCGTCACGGCAGAAAACTGCCGGTCACCGATCAAAAGGAGTTTTGGCCGGCCCGTACCTGTTTTTTCAATTATTTTAATACTTTTTGAATTACTTCCTGTACCGCCGCTTACAGGCACAGCTGACAGCTTGGTGCCCAGAGCCAAATCCACCTGTTCAAAGCTGAAAGATACGGTTTGCGCCGGATTGGGGTCGGCCTCATAAGGGCAGGGGACGCTGCGCAGGTAAGGAACCTTAAATTTCCACACATCCTCCGAGTTTTCGGTCCTGCCGCCGCAAGAAGCGTGGTAAGCCGGATCAATGTACTCTCCCTGGTAGACCAGCGTCTGCCCTCTGGTCTCATCGACAGCTTTTTTTACTTTGTAATAATAGTTATAATAGCGAAGTGTGCCCCAGCGATTTTTTAGATCTTCCCTGGACAGCCAGGCCTGGCCGTGACGTGGGTCATCGCACACATCAGCGCCCGGGTGAAGTGGATTAGCCACGGCTTCACCGCCGGCGCCCATACGCTTGACGATATAGGTCCTGGCCGCGACTGCCTGCGCCTTTAGCGCCTCCGGGGGGAATTCCGCAGGCATTTCTGCGGCTACAACACCTACCAGATAGTCTTCCAGCTGCATTATCTTAATCTTATTCTCGTTATGAATAAACACCCGCACGATAGTCACGCCAGGAAAGAACCTTGCGGGTATCTGCCTGTTCAATAAAAAAGGGAGCCCTAAAATCAAGGCAATAATCAAAAGTATAGCGCCTGTAGCAAATCTGCGCATAAAGGCACCTCAAATCTGAATTCAAAAGTCAGGAGCCAGCATAAAAGACTAATTTTACTGAATTCTATCTCCTGTCTTCTATAGTTTATATATACTAACTGGTCAAGGTAAATATTACCTGTTATTAAGACGACCTGTTTAATATTCAGTAAAAATGACCGGCGAGGCAACATAGACATAGGTGACATGCTCTACCGGATCGCAGCGCAGGGCTACATTCAAGTTTATTTCTTTTCCCGCGTAAGTGATATCTTTCACAAATCCAGGGCTGAAACCTGTCAGACTCACAAGATTATCTTTGACTGTTTTTTCTTGAACCGCGGCGCCTGCTTGAATCATCATTTTTTCAGCGGTTTCCAGCAGCTCATCCTTATTTAGTTCGTCATTAATTGTCCCCGAACAGGTTAAAGCAACCCTACTCTCTCCGTAACCGCCAAGCGCCGCGCTGATCTTACTCTTATAAGCACCGGTCCTCCCGCTGGCCGTTCCATCTAAAACAACCATAATATGAGAAACGGTTTGCCCCTGCTGGGGTTCCATAACCTGCCCCATTACAGCAACAGTACGGTCCCCTTTGATCAGGCCGGCTACCTTTGCTCCACTGGCAAACTGATTTTCCCATCTTTCCACCTGCCGCCCTGCTTCAGGCACAGAAAGCTGGGCGGCAACCATACCAGCAAGTGTTTCCGGCTCATAGACGCCGGCTGCTTTTTCATCCACCCTCACCCAACCGGTAACATTTGTCGATTTATACTGTGCCCCGGTAGATTTGATTATTCTAAGCAAGGCGGCTTCTTCCCTGTATGCGTTGACAGCATCCTTACAGGCGGGAGAAAAAGCAAGCACTGAAAATAAAACCGCGATAAGCAAACCCGCAGCTGTCAAAAGCGCTTTTTTTTTTCGAACGGAACCTTTTCAAAAAATCCCTCCTAAGCATGATATCCTCCGCTACATATTCATTCATGCTCATATTTTTGCCATTTTATCCCTGTCAAATACAATCCCGCAAGAAATATGAGGCCAAAAGACAAAAGAAAAACCGGAACGTAAAGTCCGGTTAAGGTTTTAAAACAATAACATCTGCAGATGCTTAAATCTATTTTTCATTAACTGCCTTTATACGCATCAGGGCACGCCGTAAGGCTAATTCCGCCCGTAATGTGTCAAGGTCGGCGGGCTTTGAGGCTAGCCTGTCTTCAGCTCTTTTCCTGGCTGCCTCGGCCCGGGCTACATCTATTTCTTCGGTTCGCTCGGCGGCAGTAGCCAGAACTGTAACCTTGCTGTTCCGGACCTCCATAAACCCGCCGCTAACCACAACCCTGAACTTTTTGCCTTCCTGTTCAATTCTCATAATGCCTACGTTAAGGGATGTGATAAGCGGAGTGTGGCTGGGGAGTATCCCCAATTCTCCATCTGCGCCGGGCGCCACCAGAAAACCCACATCCTCGCTAAATACTTTCCTCTGAGGAGTTACGATTTCGAGTCGCTGGGTGTTTTCCGACATATTGCGCACTCCCCTCTATTATCCGAGTAATTTCTTGCCTTTTTCCACTGCCTCTTCTATACCGCCCACCATGTAAAAAGCGTCTTCCGGCATGTCATCGTGCTTGCCGTCCAGGATCTCCTGGAAGCTGCGAATGGTTTCCTTCAGAGTGACAAATTTACCTGGCATATTGGTAAAAGTTTCAGCCACATGGAAAGGCTGCGACAGGAATTTCTGCAGTTTCCGGGCGCGCGCCACCGTGAGTTTATCTTCGTCAGAAAGTTCTTCCATACCAAGGATGGCGATGATGTCTTGCAGTTCCTTATAGCGCTGGAGCACTTTCTGAACGCCACGGGCTGCCATGTAGTGATCGTTTCCTACAATCAGCGGGTCAAGAATCCTGGAAGTGGAGTCAAGTGGGTCCACCGCCGGGTAAATACCCAGCTCTGAAATCTGCCGGGACAGAACGACGGTGCCGTCCAGGTGAGCAAACGTAGTTGCCGGGGCCGGGTCGGTCAAGTCGTCAGCAGGCACGTAGACAGCCTGCATTGAGGTAACCGAACCTTTATTGGTAGAAGTGATTCGCTCCTGCATCTGGCCCATTTCAGTGGCCAGGGTGGGCTGATAACCAACGGCGGAGGGCATGCGGCCCAGCAGCGCGGAAACCTCGGAACCAGCCTGGGTGAAACGGAAGATGTTATCAATGAACAATAATGTGTCGGCGCCCTCTTCATCACGGAAGTACTCAGCCAGGCACAGTCCTGTCAGGGCCACCCGCAGGCGGGCTCCCGGCGGCTCGTTCATCTGGCCGAACACCATGGTCATTTTTTCCAGCACGCCGGACTCGGTCATTTCACGCAGAAGGTCATTGCCTTCACGTGTACGCTCGCCCACACCCGCGAACACTGAGATGCCGCCGTGGTGCGTGGCGATGTTGTTGATTAACTCCTGAATAACAACTGTCTTGCCCACTCCGGCGCCGCCAAACAGGCCGATCTTGCCGCCCTTGAGAAATGGTACCAGCAGGTCAATAACCTTGATGCCGGTTTCCAGCTGCTCAGTCTTGGTTGACTGGTCTACCAAGAGGGGGGCAGGACGGTGAATAGGATAGCGTTTTTCGCTTTCAATGGGTCCCCTGCCGTCGATGGGCTCACCCAGAACATCAACAAGCCTGCCCAGGGTTGTCTTGCCAACCGGAGCGGAAATAGGAGCACCGGTGTCCACCGCTTCCATGCCCCTGACCAAACCATCAGTCGCGGTCATGGCCACACTGCGGATGGTATTGTTGCCCAGGTGCTGGGCCACTTCCAGGGTCAGGTTGAACTTGCGGCCAAACATATCTTCCTTGTCGCTCGTTATTTTGAGGGCGTTATATATTTCAGGGACCTGGCCGGGTGGAAAACGAATATCCACCACGACACCGATAACCTGTACTACTTGACCAACGTTCATTCGCTTCGCTTACCTCCTTCGCTACATTTTACTCCAGGGCCGCCGCTCCGCTGCAAATCTCGGAAATTTCCTTGGTGATTACAGCCTGCCGTGCCCGGTTCATGATCAGCGTTAGATTGTCGATCATTTCAGACGCATTCTTGGTCGCATTGTCCATGGCCGTCATCTGAGCGCTGTAGAAACCGGCTTTTGTCTCCAAAAGACCCTGGTAAACGGCGTTTTCGATGTATTTTGGCAGCAATTCGGCCAGCACCGCCTCTGCGGAAGGCTCAAAAATATAGTCAACTTTCTTGGTCTCGTCTTCCCCTGCTTCAGCGGGTGGTTCAGCCGGCAACAGCTTGACCATCATAGGCTTCTGCACCAGCACGTTGATAAACTGGCTGTAAATCAGGTAAACCACGTCATATTCTTCCTTAGAATACTTCTCAACTACAAATGAGCCAATATCCCTGGCAGAAGCGTACCTGATATTATCACCCAGCCCGATGTACTCCTTGGCGATATTATAGCCGCGGCGCTGGAAAAAATCGCGGCTTTTGCGACCTACGACAATAAGACTGGCATCCATTCCCGCACTCTTTATTTCCTGGGCTGCCCGCCTGATTACATTGCCGTTGAAGCCGCCGCACAGTCCCCGGTCGGCCGCCATCACAATGAAAGCCACTTTTTTCGGCTCGCGCACGGACAGCAGCGGGTGGTTAACCCCGCCGGAAGCCACAGCCACCCGGCCCAGCACACCCTTAATCCGCTTGGAATAGGGCCGGGCTGATATTACCGCTTCCTGCGCTTTGCGCATTTTTGCCGCCGAGACGGCTTTCATGGCCTTGGTGATTTGTTGAGTACTCTTAATACTCTTAATCCGGCGCCGGAGATCTCGTAGATTTGCCATTTAATATTTCACCACCTTAATAGTGGAGTCATTTTAAAAACCTAACTGGGCATTTTCACAGGATTTATTTAATATTTAATTTAAAAAAGTTTTAAACCATGTTCATTTGCCTAATCCTGTTAATCCTGTCCAGTTTTCAACCTACAGTCCGCGGGCTCTCTTAAAGCCCGCTTTGAACTCTTCGATAGCTGCGAGCAGTTCCTTTTCAATTGTTTTCAACTCGCCGGTTGTGCGAATAGCTTCGCCGATATTTGGCTTGTTCGCCTTCATAAACTTCAAAAACTCTGCTTCAAAAGGCTGAACAACTTCCACCGGCATATCATCCAGGTAACCTTTGGAGGCTGCAAAAATGCTCATGATCTGGTCTTCTACCGGCATGGGCACGTACTGGCCCTGCTTTAAAAGTTCCACCATGCGCTCACCGCGGGTCAGCTTGGCCTGAGTCGTTTTGTCCAGGTCGGAGCCGAACTGGGCAAAGGCAGCCAGTTCACGGT
>CAZJGV010000001.1:0-4665 GCA_964545615.1 uncultured Pelotomaculum sp. | reverse complement strand
CTCCAGGAATATCTGGCCGTCTGTAATAGAAATAACGTTGGTCGGGATATAAGCCGAAACGTCGCCAGCCTGAGTCTCAATAATGGGCAGGGCGGTCATGGAACCGGCGCCCAAGTCATCCGAGAGTTTGCAGGCACGCTCCAGAAGCCGGCTGTGCAGGTTGAACACGTCACCCGGATAAGCTTCACGTCCGGGAGGCCGGCGCAACAGCAGGGAAAGTTCACGGTAAGCAGATGCCTGTTTAGAAAGGTCATCGTAAATAATCAGCACGTGTTTGCCCTGGGCCATGAATTCCTCACCCATGGCGGCTCCCGCAAAGGGAGCGATATAGAGCAGGGGGGCCGGGTCGGCTGCGGTAGAGGACACGATAATGGTATATTCCATCGCGCCGGTATCCTGCAGTCGCTGCAGCACGTTGGCCACCGTGGATTGCTTCTGTCCCACGGCAACGTAAATGCAGATGACATCCCCGCCTTTTTGGTTGATGATCGCATCGACCGCGATAGCGGTCTTGCCGGTCTGGCGGTCGCCAAGGATAAGTTCCCGCTGCCCACGGCCGATAGGAATCATGGAGTCGATAGCCTTGAGCCCTGTCTGCAGAGGTTGGTGCACCCCCTTGCGGAAGATAACGCCGGGAGCGATTTTTTCAACCGGGAGGAACTTATCGCTCTTAATAGGTCCTTTGCCGTCCAGCGGCTGGCCCAGCGGGTTGACCACACGTCCAATCAGGGCTTCACCCACGGGCACCGACACGATCCGGCCGGTACGCTTGACGGTGTCACCTTCCTTGATATGCTTGTATGGACCGAGAATAACACAACCGATGTTGTCCTCTTCCAGGTTAAGAGCCATCCCGAAAACGCCACCCGGGAATTCAAGCAGCTCCATGGACATACAGTCAGTTAAACCGTAAACACGGGCGATACCGTCACCGACCTGGATAACGGTACCGACGTCGGTCATCTCGATCTGGGCCTGGTACTTATCTATCTGCTGCCGGATAATCGAGCTGATTTCTTCAGGTCGCAAATTCATCTACTGGTTTCACCCCTATCTAGTTAACTTGTTGCCTTCAGGCGCTCTTTCAGGGTAGCCAATCTGGTTCTGACACTGCCGTCAATAATTTTGTCCCCCATGCGCACCACAACTCCGCCAATAAGAGACGGGTCTACGGCGTAAGAGGTTGTTACTTTTTGGCCGGTCAGCTTTGCTAAAATCTTGCTGAGCTCACCCTTTTCCTTATCATCCAGCTCAACCGCCGAGGTTACACTGGACGCCACGATATTTCGTCCGGCATTGGCCAGAGAAACATATTCTTCAACTATGCTGTCAAAATATGTTTCCCTGCGGCGGTCTACCAGCAAGGCAAGAAAGTTATTCGTAATAACTGAGATTTTACCTTTAAACAACTGGTCAAGTAACTCTTTTTTAGCTGCAGGGGTAATCTGGGGATGGTAGAGTAGCTTTTGCAAATCAGTGTTTTCCTTGATCACAGCACCAATAGCTTTAAGCTCATTTTCTACATTGTCCACCATGCTTTTGCTTTTCGGCAATGTTTCTTCTTGTGAGGCAATATCATACAACGCTGCTGCATAACGCCCCGCTACAGGACCTCTCATTGCAACTCCCCTGCCTCTTTAATGAAGTCATTTATCATGTTGCGCTGGATCTGGTCGGTCATGTTTTTGTTAATAATCTTACCGGCAACCAGTACGGAAAGCGTTGCAACCTGTTCGCAGTTCTGCAACAGCTTTTTGTTTCTCGCGCTCGATTTCGGCCAGGGCGGCGTCTTTCAGCCTTCCCGCCTCATTCTTGGCGTTTTCAATAATTCCCAGGGCCTGGTCTTCGCCTGCCTTGGTGGCCTTTTGGATAATTTCCTGGGTTTGTTCACGGGCGCGGCGCATTTCAGCCTCATATCCGGCTTTGAGCTGTTCAGCCTCCTGCCTTTCCTGTTCGGCAGCGGCTATATTGTTGGTAATATGATCAGAACGGTCACTCAGCACTTTCACCAAAGGCTTATAAGCTACCAGACGCAAGAAAACCAATAAAATTATAAAATCAACTATCTGCGCCAGCAGTGTTGCGTTAAACTCCAACCCCACTAAAATTTCCCTCCTTCCATCGCTTGTGGACAAAAGGAAGACTTAGCCATAATAGCCGCCAGTTGCCCGGATACTGTTATTTAAAAGAACCTGTTAAAACATAAAACCAAATTCTTTTTTAGATTGACCTGCCGGACATCAAACGTCGGATATAGAAGGAATTCGGCAAAGCCGAATTCCAATGCCGGACACCATGCTGTCTGACAACTGACGACTATTAAAAGCTACGCCTTTTTTGCCATAATGCATAAATAAATTCTAGTGAGAACCAACTTGACCAAAGAGCATGAAGGCGATAACGACAGCAATAATGGGGAGCGCCTCGATCAGACCTACGGAGATGAACATAAGGGTCATAATGTTACCCCTTGCCTCCGGCTGACGAGCTATACCACTGACCGCCGCACCAGTGACCATACCGTCACCAATACCAGCGCCCAGAGCTGCTAGACCCACCGCAAGAGCTGCACCAATAGCAGCACCGGCTCCTACTTCCATTCATTTCCCCTCCTTTCCAAAATAAAATTTAATCATGCCAGTATTAAATTTTTCCCCAACAAAACTCTACCTGCGGAAACCTTAATTTTGTCTAGTGATGATCGGCTACAGCCTGCCCAACATAAGCTATACTGAGCATGGTAAAGATAAAAGCCTGGATAAAACCGACAAAAATACTGAAAGCCAGCCATATCACAGAAGCAATAAATCCGCCGAACACGTGCGTCCACCCTCCCAACAGACCCAGCAGCACCGCTATCAAAACTTCTCCGCCGTAAATGTTGCCGTAAAGACGGAAAGTCAGCGTTATTGGTTTAGCAAAGTCTTCAATGATAACAATTGGAAGGAAGAACACGAATGGTTGGATGTAGTGCTTGAAGTAACCCAGCCCTTTGTACTTGATCCCAAAGATGTAAATTATAATGAAAGTACAAAGTGCAAGGCCCAAAGTTGTGTTATAGTCAGCCGTCGGCGAACTCAAGGTAGGGACCAGACCTATGAGGTTGGCAAACAGGATAAATATAAAATAAGTAACGACAATACTAAGCAGTGCTGCACCTTTTTTAGGATCCATGTTGTCATTCACCAGGCCCCTGATGAACTCGAAGAGCGTTTCAAGCACGTTTTGAGCCCCTTTGGGTTTGCGCAAGCTCATGCTACGGGTAGCAGCTATGCCAAAAAGCGCCACCAGGAACATGGTAATCCAGGTCATAATCAATGTTTTTGGGTTAAAAAACAAATGAGTATTGCCCACGACCATTTCCCAAGAACCGTTGGCTGGCCAGCCCCAAAAATTTAGCTGTTGTTCTACCTCATGCAAGCTCAACATATCTCTTTTCTCACCCCTTTCTCTCTTAAATTTTTATTTTATTTTAATGAGTTGGCCTTCTCAGGCTTGCGGGCTGACGTGCCCATAGCCATACTCACAGCCCCGATAGTAAAAACAACGGGAACAATAAAAAGCCCTGCTCCCGCTGCGTATATATTTATCCAATTGGTCTTTGCCACAAAAAACAATACCGAAAAAATAATGGAAAGACGCAGGGCAAACCCCGCCTTCATATGAGAACTGGCCTTGGGCGCAACCATATGAACTATAGTACGCAACCTTTTGCCCAGAAAAAAAGCATTCCACATACCGACCGCAACTCCCACCAAAAAGCCCATAATGACAGGGTTGCTCGGCTTGTAAAACACGGCGAACAGAAGGAATAGCAAAACAACACCAGATATTTTTAATGTCTTAACTAACTGGCCATCAAAATCCCAATCGCGCACTTACCCCTACTCCCTCTCAAAGAACCCCTGAAGCGTTTTCAAGACACCCGCGACGCCGACAGTAAGACCAATCAGCACACCTGCCAGCAGAAACCACGGTCCGGTTGCGAATCTTGCATCCAGGTATTTCCCGCCGTAATAACCAAGCACCACTGTGATAGCTAACTCCATACCAATGGTGGTGGTCAGGGCAAGCGCCTGGAAGACACCTATCTGACCAGATTTCCTTGTCTCTTTTTCTCTATCTTTTTTATTGGGCATCCCTATCGGTATCCTTCAGGATAGATCCAACTAACTACTCTGATTTTATTGATTCTACAAAAATACTGTTATTCCTCCAACAGTAATATAATTTTATTTTGGGAATTAAAAAATTTTTAAGCTCCCTCCAACAAGTTATTCAACAAAAGGTGCCTGGCACCTTTTGTTGAATAACTTGCAATTTTCAGGGGCAAAACTTACCCGGTCTTTCTGCAGAGAGTCCGAACTGAAATTTGATCGCCTGTGCGATTCTTACCGAGGCGCGGCCGTCGCCGTATGGGTTGACAGCATTGGCCATCTTCCTGTAGTAATCCTTGTCGTCCAAAAGCAGTCTTGTTTCACCGGCCACCTTTAGCCTGTCGGTGCCAACCAGCCGTACCGTGCCGGCCTCAATCGCTTCGGGGCGCTCGGTGGTATTGCGCAGTACAAGCACCGGTTTGCCCAGTGAGGGAGCCTCTTCCTGAAGCCCGCCGGAATCGCTCAGCACCAGGTAACTGCGGCCGATAAGGTTTACAAATGGCTGATA